>DATAMS010000121.1:0-3133 GCA_036260495.1 Thermoanaerobaculia bacterium | reverse complement strand
TCCCGCTCCGCCGCGCCTTCGCCTCTCTGGAGAGCCAAATCGCCCGCTTCAGCCAACAGCAAAAATGCGCCGCTTGAAAATACGACTCATCTGCTACACATTTTCTCGCTCAAGACCGCTAGTCCGACATCACGTGCAGTCGGACTGGAGAGTCCGACCTACGTAAAACACTGAAGTCGTGGCTGGCAACGATGCCTTCCAACGGCTAGAACTTCTCCGCGAACGGAGCACTGGCCGTCTTCGTTCTGCAGGACGCCTTCGACGATCAAACCCCGCGAGCCGAAGATCAGCGCGCGATGATCGCGAAACAGATCGGGTTTCACGATCGCTTGTGAGATTCCGGTTTCATCTTCGAGCGTCAGGAAAACGAATCCTTTTGCGGTTCCGGGACGCAGCATCGCTCGGCGCGCGAGATCGCCGGCGTTTCAGAAAGGACTCGCCGTCTCGATCGATTACGCCGCCGGCTCTTGCAATCTTCTGACGAGCTCATCGAGGCGGACGGCGCCGCGCTCATTCTCAAATGGGCGTCAGCGCTTCGCCGCCGACGCCCATTTGCCACTACGGAACGATCGTCAGAGTCACGGTCCGAGTGATAGTTGATGTCCCCACCCAACTCTGAGTCGCCGTGATCGTCACCGTCTGTTGCGATGTAACGGTTGGGGTCGTCCAGAGGAGCGTGCCCGATCCAGTATTCCCAGGTACGGTCAATGATGCCGGAACGGTAATTGACGGATTGTCGCCCGACAACGTGATTACTGTGTCGTTCGCGACGAGTCCGTTCATCACGACGGCGAGATAGACGTCTGTTCCGCCCTGCACGGTCTCGCCGTTAACGGTAAAGCTCGACATAAATGCCGGTGTGACCGTGACGAGATGCGTAACGGTTGTATTTTTGTATGTGCCGCTGATCGTGAGGTAGGTCGAATCTGTTACTGGATATGAAGGGCAGTACAGATCGACGTATTGGCTTCCTTGCGGGATCGTGACGCTCGCCGGACAAGTCATCGCCGCTGTGTTCGATGATGTCAGGCTCACGGTCGCGCCGCCATGCCCCGCCGGTTCCGTCAGATTCACGGAACCGAAATAGGTGACTCCGGCACAACAGAAGTTATTCAGATAAACGCTCTGTAGCTTCGCGGCTCCAAAAGCGGCCGGGGCTAACAACAGAAGAAGGATTGCTGCAACGTTCTTAATGAATTGCATAAGTTCTCGCTCCTGTCCTGAAGTATATATGAGACGTTGGTTTGGTTTAGGTAGCAGATATCACACCCGTATATTTTTCCGAGCTTTCGTTCAACAGGCCGAGGGGTATAACGAAGAACGGAATCGATCAAATGGCACATCTCTTCGGCGATCCGACGCTGAAGCCGCCCGTAAGTGCCCTTTGAGTGGCCGCGCGCGCGGTGCGCATTCAGTGGAAATCGTGGCTGGCAATGTCGCCGATTCCATCCAGCGACCAGAACTTGTCCGCGCGAACGGAGCACTGGCCATCCTCATTCTGCAGGATGCCTTCGACGATCAGGCCCGGCGAGCCGACGATGAGCGCGCGATGATCGCGAAAGAGATCGGGCTTCACGATCGCCTGTGAGATTCCGGTCTCATCTTCGAGCGTCAGGAAGACGAATCCCTTCGCGGTTCCCGGACGCTGACGGACGATGACTGCGCCGGCGGTGGCGACGCGTTTTCCATTCGCCAGTTTCTTCAGTTGCATGGCCGAGTAAACGCCTTCGCGCGCCAGTTGCGGACGGAAATGTGACAGCAGGTGAGGGCCTGTCGTCAGATCCATCGCCGCATAGTCGGCAAGCGTCTCTTCGCCCGGCGCCATTTCACCGAGTGGCGAGATGGGAAGCCGGGCCGCAGATTCCGGCCTGCGTTCAAACAGCTCGCCTGCTGCTTTCGCTGCTTGTGCCGCCTGCCACAACGCGGCGCGGCGTCGCAGACCGAGAGACGAGAGCGCTCCGGCGTAAGCGAGCTTGGTGAGTTGATCGTCGCGCAACATCGCCCGGCGCGCGAGATCGTCGGCATCGCGGAATGGCGCAGCCGCTTCGATCGATCGCGCAGCCGTTTCTCGCAATCCCTTCACGAACTTCATGCCGAGACGAACGGCGCCGCGTTCCCAGCGGCAGTGCCAGCCGGAGTGGTTCACATCGATTGGCAACACCGTCACGCCGTGCCGTTCCGCGTCTTTGATCAGCGTCGCGGGATGATAGAAACCCATCGGCCATGCGTTCATCAGCGCGATGTAGAACGCGGCAGGATGATGCGCTTTCAGGTACGCGCTGGCGTAAGCGATCAGCGCAAAACTCGCCGCGTGCGATTCGGGGAAGCCGTACAACGCAAACGACGTGATTGACTTCACGATCTGATCCTGTGCGGGCAGATCGATGCCGTTCTTCGTCATCCCCGAGCGCAGCCGCTTCTCGATCTCACCCATCCGCTCCATCGATCGTTTGAAGCCCATGGCGCGTCGCAGCTCCTCTGCCTCGCCGCCCGTGAAGTCCGCGGCCACCATGGCGATGCGCAGAAGTTGTTCCTGAAACAGCGGCACGCCGAGCGTTCGCCGCAGAATCGGTTCGAGGCACGGATGCGGATATTCGAGCGGCGCTTTTCCCTGGCGGCGATCGAAAAACGGTTTGACCATCCCGCCGACGATCGGCCCCGGACGAATGATTGCCACCTGCACGACGATGTCGTAAAACTTCGCGGGCGCATTGCGCGGCAATGACGCCATCTGCGCGCGGCTCTCGACCTGAAACATGCCCACCGTATCGGCCTCGTTGAGCATTTTGTAGACGCGCTTGTCGTCCTGCGGCAGATGCGCGAGATCGACGTCGATGCCTTCGTTCGTGCGGATGAGCGGGATCATTTCTTCGATCGCGGCGAGCATGCCGAGGCCGAGGAGATCGACTTTGATGATGCCGAGGTCGGCGCAATCGTCTTTGTCCCACTGAATGACGACGCGGCCGGGCATCGCTGCCGGCTCCAGCGGCACGACTTCATCGAGGCGGCCGCGGGCCATCACCATGCCGCCGGAGTGTTGCCCGAGGTGCCGAGGCAGATTCTGAATCTGCAGTTGAAGACGCATGAAGTGCTGCACGCGCAGATCGGTTGGATCGAAGCCGGCGCCGGCCAG
>DATAMS010000089.1:0-8423 GCA_036260495.1 Thermoanaerobaculia bacterium | reverse complement strand
GCCGTCTACCTCCGGGGTCGCCGCCCAGACGCAGCGCGAAGGCGTTCGATCGGGGGGCTTGAACTTGACACGAGGGAACCCTGGCGTCCTCGCCGGCTGGCCAAGCGTGCGTCCCGGCGCCTCCGGAGGAAGACGGTTTGTTCCGTAGGGCGGCGGCGAGGACGCGCGCCGAGCCAGCCGGCGGGACGCCAGCGTTCCAACGCGAATGCTGCGCACAGTTTTGCTTGTGTTGCCATTGTTCCAGCCCAAGGCTGTAACTCCGCGTCACCCCAGCGGCGGCATGATTTTCATCGCATCTTCGCCGAGCCCTCACCGTACGTCCCGCGGACACCCCCGGCTCCCCTTCACGAAACAGGACGAGTTGGCATCAAGAAATAGGACTGTTTTTGGGCTGGCGGGGGGCGTACTTTGTCCACGGCGCAGGGAATTCGATCGAATTCGGATCTGCGTCGTGACGAAGACGATCGCGATCGATCATGAGGCGATCGGCATCGATCGAAAGTTGATCGATGTCGATCCGATGTTGATCGAACGAGATCGAAAACGGATCGGCATCGATCGGAAATCGATCGATCGAGATCAGCCGGCGATCGATGGAGATCGGAACGTGATCGGCGGAGATCGAAATGCGATCGGTATCGATCGGGAGGTGATCAACGGAGATCAGGAATCGATAGGCAGAGATCAGAAATCGATCAATCGGCAGCGAATCTTCATCGATGAAGCCTTGGCCGGCGGCGTGTCGCTGACGGCCCGTAATGACGATGTTGTACTTACGAACGCTTCCCACGCGCGCACTCTCCGTGCGCCTGGCGTGGTGTTGTTGAGGACTATCCGATGAATACGACCAGAAACAGCGATAGCAGTACCCAACTCGAAAACGCTGGACAATCCACTCCCCTCCCCAATCCGCCAACGGATGCTGTGGCGGCACAGTTGATCGGACTTCTCGATCAGTTCGAGACGCTCGTTCCCGGGTTCCAGCCGCATGACACGGCCGAGGTGCATCGCGTGGCCACGGCGGCACGCTTTGCCAATGAGTTGATCCAACCGACGATCACCGCGGTGAGCTCGTTTGCGCCGGTGGCCGAACGGAAGTTGTTCGATGTCAATCGCGGGAAGGCGGCGCTGCAATATCGCGACGCTCTCCGTCCGGTGGCGCAACGTTTATCCGCTCTGCTCGACGGCGTGGAATTCACGATCGACAGTCAGCTTGCCGATGCGGGAGCGGAAGCGTTGCAGGCGTACGCGTGGGCCAAGGCTTACGCGAAAGGCCGCACGGGAGCGGGCCTGCGTCCGTATCTCGATGAAATGCGGCGCGTGGTGAAGAAGGCGATGAACCGGCGCAAGCCGGAGCCTCCGCCAGCGCAAACCAATCCGGGATTCCTGGCGGCGGGTCCCGGCTCGCGGAAGGCGGAGGATGATTTGCCGGAGAACTTTCGGAAGGCGTTGGATGCGGTTGGTTGATCCTCCAATGTGGAATTGGAGGCGTCGCGGTTGGTGATGCCCCCTCATCCGCCTTCGGCACCTTCTCCCCCACAACAAAACGTGGGGGAGAAGGCGCTCGATGTTTGGGAGTGGCGAGAGTGGAAGTGCCGGCAGGCTGGCGCGGGGAGACGAATACGGGGCGTACTTTATGACGACGACTTTCTTTCCCGCCTCCCAGCACTCGGGCGGGACGCCCGAGTGCCCGCGGTCGAGACGACCGCACTCCTCACGCGTTGCTCGCGCAGGGGGCTGTAGATCTCGGTGTGGCTTACTTCGAGGCGGCGGGCGAGGACTGCCATCTCGCGTTCGAGCGCGGGGGCGACTTCGGCGGCGAAGTTGCGGCCATTGGCGATCTGGCGCTCGATGAACTCGCAGAAGCGGTAGGACTCGACGTAGAAGTGGACGTCGGTGTTGGTGAACTCGGACCAGAAGGCGTCCAGCATTTCGCGGAGGTCGGGGCCGAGGGCTTTAATGAGATCGGGGAGGTTGAGAGCGAGCGGGGCCAGGCGGTTGGCGCGGTAGAGCATGCAGTTGCAGGCCATGCCTGGGTGGTTGACGACCTGCTCGAGGCGGCTCGATTCGCGGTCGGTCAACTGGTAACGGTTGCGCAGCACGGCCGGATCGCGCCGCGCCTCGATGCAGAGGGCCGGCGATGACACGAGGTCGGCGAGCGCTTGTTGGAAGTCGGGACTCGGGTGTCGGGTGTCGGGGGTCGGGGGTCGGAGCGACTCCCGGGTGCTGCTGCTGATCTCGAGTGTTGCAGCTGCCGCTTCGTCACGCGCGCCGGCAAATTCGGAGCGCGGTTCATCTCCGACACCCGACGCCCGAACACCGACTCCCGCGCGAGAGGCCAGCTCGTGCATCGACTCCAGTTCGCCGAGGATGCCGGGGAGGCCGAGGCGGGGGAAGTAGGACTCGTGGAACTCGAAGGTGATGCCGCGGAGGTTGTGGCATCGCGGCACGATCTCGTAGGCGTACTCCCACACCTCGGGCGGCGTGAGGCGCGAGTGCGAGTCGGTGTAGAAGCCGGCGATCTCGTCGCCGCCGGCGAGGTGGATCTCGGTGACGGCGTCGGGATTGAGCTGGCCGAGGTACTTGAACGGGTCCATTCCGCCGTGGCGCCAGCTCACGTAGAGATTGTGCAGGTCGAGCAGAGTGCCGCAGCGTTCTTCATCCCACAAGCGATTGAGGAACTCCGGCTCGCTCATCTCGGCGTCGTCGATCGGCGTGAAGACGCTCGGGTTTTCCATCAGCAAGGGACAGTCGAGGATCTGGCGCAGGCGAGCCAGTTTTTCGCGTACAAGGGCGAACATCTCGTCGTCGTACGCGATGGGCAGGCCCAGTCCGGCCTGGGCGTTGGGGACGCTGCCGTGCGGCACGAGGAACATGCTGAGGTGCTCGCTGTACCACTGGAAATCGAGTTGGCGATTCAGCGACGCGATCTCGGCGAGCATCTCTTCATCGAGCGGCATCGCGCTCGGGAGAGAGAGGCCGATCCCGTGTCCGGTCAGTTTCTTCGTTCGCGAAAGTTCGCGCAGCATCGCCACCGTGGCGTGCGTTTTGTGAAAGCGTCCGCCGCGGCCGTGCTGTCCGAAATCAAACCAGAGACGATCGGGGATCACCTCGACGTACTCGACAAGGCTGCCGGCCGCAGAGATGATCCCCGGAATCGCGGGATTGTTCAGAAGTCCGACCATCGGCCTGACCGTTTCGTCAGCACCGCTGTTCAGAAGAGACACGCAGGTCTACCCCAGCTCGACGTTGATGGCGCCGGTGAGGTCGCCGGTGACGATGACGTCGATGACGCCGGAGAGGCAACTGCAGCCGGTGTGGCCCTTGATCACGTCGATGATCGAGGCGCCGAGGCGGGCGAACTCTTTGCCGGTGACGTCGCGCGGGACGCTGACGTGAAGCGATTGACGGCCGACGAGTTTTTCCAGTTGGATATTCGCATTCCGAGCGCTAGCGGGCATTGGTTTTTCTCCTTTTCCTCAATGTTTTACGTCCATAGGTGGACGTTGAAGCAGGTATAGATAGGTCGCGTGCTCATCACGGTGGAGTGACGGCGGTCACGTTTTGGGGAGTAAAGATGGCGAGCTGGAGTGTGGGGTTGTGAGGCGCTGAGTTGCTGGGTTGCCCGGTTGCCCGGGTCGTCAACTGGAATGTTGGATGTTGAATGTTGCGTGTTGGATGTTGAATGAGAGACGCCCGAACTGCGTGTATTCAACCCTCAACATT
Organism: Thermoanaerobaculia bacterium; assembly: GCA_036260495.1. Taxonomy (GTDB): domain Bacteria; phylum Acidobacteriota; class Thermoanaerobaculia; order Gp7-AA8; family Gp7-AA8; genus JADGNZ01. Next base: position 4,697 of record DATAMS010000089.1, on the reverse strand, counting down.
CAACATTTCTGTTCTGCCCCGGACCTACGGCGATTTCAGCCAGCCAATCGAGACCACGATTTGCCAAAGGCGCTTCGGCTCCTGGGGCTTGTCGTCCGAGGTTGAGAGCGTGAGCTTGTGGTCCATGCCGGTGATGTAGCCGAAGCGGTACGTCGGAGCGTGATTCTTTCGCACGAGCTTGTACCGGTAGTGAAGGGAGCGCTCGCCGGAGATTGTGAGGAGCTCGGATGAGTAATCGGTCATCGTTTCCGGCTCGACGGCTTTGCGGGTGATGCTCTCGAAGCTGCTGGCATAGCTTTCGGTGATGACGTCGCCGCCGGGCCGGTACGACTCCATCACGACCAGATCGTCGAAGGTTTTCGGATCGCGCGCGAGCCAGGCGACGGTGTCATTGAGCGTATCGGGCCAGCGAGGATCGGCCTTCCCGTCGAAGTCGCGCATCTCAAACCACTCCCAGTTCGCCGGCACATGAATCTCGAACCAACCGTCCGGCGAGTGGAAGGTGCCGGCGTGAACGTATTGCGCAGGAAGTGGTGCCATGCCTTTCGGTGTCGATGCGAATGCGAGGGCTGACACGAGAGCGATCGCGAGGACGAAACGCTTTGGATGCATTGCATGAGTATTCGGGGGACGTTGTTTCTAGCGAGTGATGGTTGTCACGAGGAATCGATTCATGCTCCAGAGGAAAGGCATTTCACGCGGAGGCGCGGGGAACACGGAGAAGACTACTCCGTGCCCTCCGCGTCTCCGCGTGAAACGCTTTCACCATCTGTGTTCGAATATGCGCCGATGCGGAAAACAACGAAGGCAGCAATCGCGATTGGATCCGCCCTCGGCGTCGCGGCGATCGAGAGGTTCGTGTTTGCGGCGCCGCGATGGCGTGGGGCGGTCACTAATCATTTTGATGGTGACCGGTTTCGCAATCGCGAGGACGGCTGGCAGTCCGAGGGGTCGTTTCTGAAGTGGATGGCGAATCGGGAGCGGGGGGCGTGGCCGGAGCATTCTGAGGCGAACTATGGACCGCGGCCGCCGGAGCGCGTTGGCGATGGGCGGCTGCGTATCACGTTCATCAATCATTCGACCACGCTCATTCAGATCGATGGCGTCAACATCCTCACCGATCCGGTTTGGTCGGAGCGCGTCTCGCCCGTTTCGTTTGCGGGGCCGAGGCGGCATCGCGCCCCGGGGATTCGCTTTGAGGATCTGCCGCCGGTCGATCTCGTGCTCGTCAGCCATAACCACTACGACCACATGGACGTGGCCACGTTGCGAGCGCTGCAGAAGCGGCACCGGCCGGCCATCGTCACGCCGATTGGCAACGCGGCACTGCTGCGCAAGCACGGCGTTCACGATGCGTTCGAGCTCGATTGGTGGGAGACGGCGCATCACGCGAACGGCATCAACACTACCGTCGTTCCGGCGCGGCACTTTTCGGCGCGCGCGATCAGCGACCGCAATCGCAATCTCTGGAGCGGCTTCGTGATCAGCGGTTCATCGGGACACGTTTACTTCGCGGGCGACACCGGCTGGGGCAATCACTTCGCGGAGATCGGTCAGCGTTTTGCGCCGGTCCGCGCGGCGTTGCTGCCGATCGGTTCGTACATGCCGCGCTGGTTCATGCAGCCCGCGCACATCGATCCCGCACAAGCGGTCGACGCCCACTTCGCCCTCGGCGCGCACACCAGCGTAGCGGTTCATTTCGGGACATTCGCACTCGGCGACGATGGCGAGTACGATCCGATTCACGATCTGAACGAAGCGCTGGCCGCGAACGGCAATCCGCCGTTTCTCGTACTCGGCCAGGGAGAAGGACGCGATCTGCCATGAAGCCTCATCACAGCATCGGAGCGGTATCGCACGGCATCCTCGACTACGCCATCGCCATCCTGCTGTTCATCGGTCCATCGGTCGCCGGCTTCGCGGGCGTGAAGGCGACGTGGGCGTACATCTTCGGCGGTCTGCTGTTCGTGATGGCGCTGTTGACGCGCTATCCGCTCGGCATCATCAAGATCATCGGACTGGCTCTTCACGGATTCGTCGAACTGCTGTTGATCGCTTGTCTGATCGGCGCGCCGTGGTTCGGTAGTTTCACGAACGGCGTCACGTCGCCGCGTTTCTACTGGATGATCGGATTGATGATGCTGGTGCTCTGGGCGCTCACCGATTTTCGCGGCGTTCGCGATCGGGTGATAGCGACACCCGTTGCGACGCCGGCACCAGTGCCCGCGCCGCCAGTTGACGATCGTGCAGCCAGCCCAAAACCGAAGGCGCCATGAGCGCGCCGATCAGCGCGGTGGCCATGTCTTCCTGCGTGTCCCAAACGTCGCCCTGGGTGCCGAGGAAGGAATCGCCGGCGCTGCCGGTGGCGACACTGACGCGCCACTCCAGCAACTCGTACGCGGCGCTGATGGCGAGGCAGATCGACACGATGATGTAGTAGCGCCAGCCGCGGCTGCGCACGACATCGCGCCGGATGAGAATCTCGCGCGCGGCGATGGCCGGCACGAAGCCCTGCGCGAAGTGGCCGATGCGATCGTAGTCGTTGCGCCCCATGTGCAACGCGTCGCGCATCCAAAACCCCAGCGGCACCTCGGCATACGTGTAATGCCCGCCGATCATGAGGATGATGGCGTGAATCGTCAGCAGCGTGAGGAGGAGCGGCGTGAGCGGAAACCGGTTGCGCATCGCGATGACGAGGGCGATGCCGATGATGGCCGGAAAGACTTCGAGGAACCAGGTGAAGTAATCGTGCGGATGGATGAGCGACCAGACGAAGCCGGCGGCGAAGAGTGTGAGGAGGATGCGGTTCGTCACGCGCTCAGTGTACGGCCTGGAACCGTTTCACGCTCGCGTCGCCCAAAGCGTGGTTTTCTCAAGACAAAAACAAGCACCACAGAGACACAGAGATCCCTGAGCTTCTTTCCGTCTTTCTCTGCGATCTCTGTGTCTCTGTGGTTGAAAAATCCGCGTGAAAATGGCCTTTCTACTTCTTCTTCGAGGACGATTTCTTCGAGCTCGATTTCTTCGATGACGACTTCTTCGCCGGCACCTTTCCGCCCGCTCGCCGCGCCTCGGACAACCCAATCGCGATGGCCTGCTTCTTACTCGTCACCTTCTTGCCGGAGGAGCCGCTCTTCAGCGTCCCCTTTTTCCGCTCCTTCATCGCCTTCTCGACTTTGTCCGACGCCTTCTTCCCGTACTTCGTTGCCATGCAAAATCTCCTTTCGATTCTGCACAGGAAGAAGTGCAAGTCGTTTGCCCGCAATCAATCGCGATCGACGTACGTGCTGCGCGCGAGCACGGACGCGCGGCGTTGCGACGGCACGTCGACTTCGATCGCGTGCGTGCCGCGGACTTTCGTATCGGGCTTGCGCACTTCGAGCTCGTAATGTCCGGCAAGCGTCTTCTGCAAACGCTCGACCGCGATCTTCGGGAAGTGAAACGTCTTCGCGTAGAAGCCGCCGGTATCGTCCGCGACTTTCCCTAGTCCCACTTCGAGCGAATGGAAATCGGCTTGCGTGAAGTCGATCGAGAAGACGCTGGCGCGCGCCGACTCGAGCGCCTGGCGCGCCGGCACGTACTTCGATTCCATCATCACGCCGGTTGGCGTCAGCCGGCCGAGTCCCCAGCTGAAAAAGATGATCGACTTCGGACCCGGGATCGGCCGCAACGCGTTGGCCAGGATGATCAGCGCTGCTTCGGGCGTGGCCGCCTTGTGCATCTCGGCCGGATCGAGCCGCTTCGCCAGCGCGGGCATCGGCACCATCCGCGGCGGCGGCGGATCGTCGGTGTACAGCGCCTGCTTCATCGCGTCCTTGATGTGGTCTTTGTTGTTGGTGAAATCGAGGCGGAACTTGAGGTGCGAGTCGAACGAGAAAACCGCCACGCGATCTTCGGGGTCCAGCCAGTCGAGCCAGTCATCGGCGTTGACGACGGTCTGCATCTGTCCGCCGAGGCGCGAGGCGTTGCGGGCGAAATCGGTCTGGTAGAAAAAGATGAGAAGGCGTCCGTGCGGCGCCGGCTGATCGAGCGTCGTGTTCACGTCAGCGATTGCCGCGTCGATGCTGGCCAGCTCGCGCGCCGCCGCGGTTTCCGGAATCCATTCCGCCGATTCCACGCGCGCCGGCTTGCCGTCGATGCGCACGTGAAAGTCATCGGCCTTCAGTCCCGTGATGGGATTGCCATGGTCGTCGGTGACGCGCGCATCGACGAGGATGCGCTCGACGGTGATCTGCTCCTGCATCTGGGCAGTCAGGGATGTGGCGAACAGCGCGAGCGCAACGAGAAGAGAGCGCATGCCGGCAGTCTACATCTGCGCTCATCTGCGTAATCTGCGGATAAAACCGCTGATCCACAGATGTCGCAGATCGGCGCAGATCGTTCACAACTACAATCTCCGCATGCGCAAACTTCTTTTCGTCACTGCGATGTTTCTCGTTGTTTCCTCCGCCTTCGCTGCCCGCTTCGAGGATTCGTTTCTCGACAAGACGATGCGCGTGAACTACTTCCACACGGGAAATCATGGCGAGGAAGTCATCGCGCTCGACTCGGTCGTTTCCGATGGTCCGTGGCCGGGCAGCCGCACCCATCTCATCGACACCCTCAACCTCGGCAACTACTACTTCGAAGTCATCGACCGCGATACGAATCAGCCCATCTACTCGCGCGGCTTTGCTTCGGTCTACGGCGAGTGGCAG
>DATAMS010000085.1:0-7483 GCA_036260495.1 Thermoanaerobaculia bacterium | reverse complement strand
CCGCAAGTACACGCAGGCTCTTGAGCATCTTCGTTTCGCCGGCGCCGACAAAATCGTCCGCGAGGTCGAATCCGAGATCCGGCCGCAGAGTCCCGCGCCACTTCCGATGCCAGTGGTGCCGACGCCGCCGCCGATGCGCCGCGAAACGCAGCGGATCAATACGCAGAAGATCGCGCCGATCACCGACGCTCCCGGCAGAACGATGATGACGCAACCCGGGAAGGTGCCGATGCCCGCGGCCTCGGCGCAGCCGGCCGTAATCGACACCGCTCACACCGCCGCGCGCAAACTGCAGGATGCCGTCGACGAGACGCAGCTTGCGGATGACAAGCGTCTCGATCTTGCGCACAAGATCGAAGGTGCGTCGAAGACCTTCACGCTGCATGAGAACGGCTTCCTCGAGATCAACTTCGGACGCAGTGTGCACGTCAAGCGCGGCACCGTGTCTAGCTACTCCGGCAATCTCAAATTCGTTGCCGAGTCCGGACTTCTCGGCACCACGGCACAGACGCTCGTGAAAGCCGTCGGCCAGGGAAAGATTTTTGTTTACGAGAAAGGCCGCAAGACCTTCCTTCTCGATCTCAACGAAGAGTTCATCTACGTCGAGGGAAGCAACCTGCTGGCGCTCGAAGACACGCTGACCTATCGCGTCGAGCCGATCTACGACAGCACCTATCAGCGAAAAATCGATACCGTGAAAATCTTCGGCAAGGGCTCGCTGGCCATCTCCACGCACATCGAGCCGTTGACGCTTCGCGTGACGCGCGAATATCCGTTGTCGATCTCGTCGAATGCGCTCGTGGCCTGGACCGGCAATGTGATTCCGACAGTGATGGACGACAAGTCGCTCGAGAACGTGATGATCGAAAACGCCGGCGATGCAGGGTTCAAGATCCGCTTTGAAGGCGACGGCGTCGTTGTCAGCGAACAGTAGCTTTTACGCGTCGCACCGTACTTATGCCCGAATGGTTAGGTACAATCCCGTCCATGCGTAAACGCGATCAGGCTCCCCCCGTTCCAGCCGGTGAAACGTGGTCAAAGATTACTGTCGTATTGCTCGATCGCCATGTGGCGTATCTCGATCGCATCGCGGTCGACATCCGATTACAGCGCGGCATCGCCATCTCGCGGGCCGAACTGATTCGCGGATTGATCGAGGCCGCGTCCAAGACCGGAGTCGCTCTCTCCGACGCGACCAGCAATCCGGAGATGGTAAATCTCCTTCGCATCGCCTGGGCCCGCGGCGGCCCGCGCAAGCGGCGCTAACGCGGAGTTCTTACGCGCGCTCTTTCTACCGCTCAATGATCAGGTTTGTGCGATCAAATCATTAAGCGTGTCGGGGAAGTGCCCATTCATCCGGCTTTCGGCGCTCGATTGATCACTTTGTGAGAGCAAATCAGCAAGTTGTTTTGAGTGTGATGTGTTTTGAGCGCGTGAGAATGCCTCGATAACGCGGCCTTCTCAACCACAGTCTTATCGCGCCGCCCTCCCATCGAGCGCCTTCTCCCCCCGTGCTTTTCGGGGGGAGAAGGTGGCGAAGCCGGATGAGGGGGTGTTGTTTACGAAACGTATGAGAAATGCTCCCTAACGCTTCCACAGTTTCTGCGATGGAATCCGCAGCGCGCGATTGAATTTCGACGACGCGTTTTCCCACGCGATGATCTCCGTCAGCTCGACGATTGCGTCATCGCTGAACTGCTCGCGCACACGTGCGAAGAGCTCCTCCGATACGTCGCGGCCGGTGATCGTCATCGCATCCGCGTACTCGAGAACGAGCCGCTCGACGCTGTCGAAGAAGAGTGATGACTCCCACTCCGGCAACGCCAGAAGTTTCTCATCCGCAATTCCGAGCTCGCTGCCGACCGCAGCGTTGATGTCCTGTCAGAACTCGCAGCCGTTGAGAAACGCCACGCGCCGGTTGATCATTGCGGTGAGTTTGCCGTCGATCAATCCCGATGCATCGAGGCCGCTCCACATCATGCGGACACCTTTGAAAATCGGCGGACGGCGCGCGTAGATCAGGTGATTCATCAGCGGCGCGCCCCAGCGTTTGGCCTGTGCATCCAGGACCGCGCGAATGGAACGATCGAGTTGACTGACTTCCGCATCGGGAACACGCGCCATCGATCACCTCAGCTCCGAGTTTTGCGGCATCGTACACTTCCCGATGCATGCCTGAGCTTCCCGAGGTTGAGTTGTATTGCCGCTACTTCTCCGGCCACGCGCTCGGCCGCCGCGTGGCCGCCGTGCGCGTGCTCGATGCGCGCATCCTCGGCGTTCGCGAGCACGTGCTGCGACGTGCGCTCATCGCTCACGAGTTTTCCGATGTCCGCCGCCACGGCAAGCACCTTTTCGCAAATGCCGGGACGTCGTGGCTGCATCTGCATTTCGGCATGAGCGGCGATCTGGCGTTCTATCGTGACGATGTGGACGTGCCGCGATTCGCGCGCGTGATTTTCGATTTCGACGATGGGAACCATCTCGCGTACGACGACATGCGCCTCTTCGGCGTCGTCGATGTCACGTCTGATCCCGATGCGTTCATCGCCGAACACCGCCTCGGGCCCGACCCACTCGACTCCAAATTCCGTCTTCGCGATTTTCGCGAAATTGTCAGCAAGCGCCGCGGCGCCGTGAAGTCATTGCTGATGTCGCAGGAAATCATCGCCGGAATGGGAAACCTCTACGCCGACGAGACGCTGTATCGCTCGTCGATCCATCCGCGAGCGTCCGTCGATACGCTTTCGGATGCCGAGGTCAAGACGATCTTCACGAACATGCGCGCGATTTTGAAGGAAGCGATTGCGTTCAAATCGCGCGGCGGCGACTATCCCGGGCGGTACCTCGTGCAACACCGCGAAGAAGGCGACCGCTGCCCGCAGTGCGGCGGGACGATTCAACGCACGGTCGTGTTCGGCAGGACGACCTACTTTTGCGCGAAGCACCAATCGCTCCCTCGGAGAAAGAAATAGCGTCGTCTCTCCCACGCCCCACTCCCGACACCCCACTCCCGGCACAGGCATCGCTCTTGCGGACTCACGCCGCATGAGCAACGAAGCAATTTTCGACGTCATCGGAAACCAGAAGTGGCTCGAATCGGCGGCTGATCCGATTTCGAAAGCGGTCCGCAACGCGTTTGTGGGCGACACGGGAAAGGCGGTCAAGAACGCGCTGCATGGAACCTGGTTCGGGCATCCGTTGCATCCGGCGCTGGTCGCGATTCCGCTCGGAGCGTGGACCGTCGCGGCGATTCTCGACTCGATGGAGAGTCTGAGCGGTCGCAAGGAATTGGGCGCCGGTGCGGATGCCGCGGTCGCCATCGGCATCGCCGGCGCGCTCGGCTCCGCGATGACAGGCGCCACCGATTGGTCGGAGACGGATGGCCGCGGAAAGACGATCGGTCTTTTGCATGGTCTGCTCAACCTCGGCGCCACTGCGCTTTACACGACGTCGCTTTTTATGCGCAGGAAGCAGCGATCGAATGCGGTCGCACTCTCGATGCTCGGTTTCGCCATCTCCAGCGCCGCCGGCTACCTCGGCGGACATCTGGTGTTCGGCGAACAAATCGGCGTCGATCACACAGCCACGCCGCAGGCCTCCGAGCCGGATCGATTCCGCGTCGCCATCGCCTCCGATGAGATCAAGGCAAACAAACCAACGCGCGTGACCGTGGGCGACAACGACATCGTGCTCGTCAAACGCGGCGAGGACATCTTCGCCCTCAGCGCCACCTGTCCTCACCTCGGCGGCCCACTCGACGAAGGGAAGCTCGTCGATGACGCCATCGAATGCCCCTGGCACGGCTCACAGTTCGCGCTCGAAGACGGCCACATCATCAACGGTCCGGCGACATTCCCCGCGCGCTGCTACGAAGTCCGCGTCCGCGCAGGGAACGTGGAAGTGCGCGCGGCAAAGAAGACAGCATGAAGGGCGACGAGGATGCGATCCGCCAACCGATGAACGATTGGGCGAACGCTGTTCGTACCAAAGACGTCAATGCCCTCAAGTCCAACTTCGCACCGGATGTACTGTCGTTCGACGTCGTCAACCCGCTGCAATAACGCGGCATCGATGCAGCGAGAGCGCGAGGCGAAGAGTGGATCGGATCATTCGAAGGCCCGATCGGCTACGAAGTTCGCGATCTGTCGATCACCACCGGCGGCGATGTCGCTTTCTGCCACAGCCTCAATCAGGTCAGCGCCACGAAGAAGGACGGCGGCAAACTCGAAATGTGGTGGCGCGCCACGGTCTGCCTCCGCAAGATCGACGGCAAGTGGACGATCACGCACCAGCACAACTCGGTGCCATTCAATCCGGAGAGCGGAAATTTCATCGCTCGATCTCAAGCCGTAGTGCTCTGATCGAGGGCGGCCTTGAGGACCTCATTGCGCGCGATGAGCATGCGCCGCAGGTACGCGCTCATTACGAACCGATCGACGATCGCCCCGAGGAACCCGAGCGGCGAGGAGAAGGTCAGCACGTCGATCATTTTCGTTCCGCCATCGACCGGCTCGAAGTAGTGATCGTGAACGAAGGAATGGAACGCGCCCTTCAGCATCGAGTCCTGAAAATACTTTGGCCGGTCGTACGCCGTGATCTTCGATGTGAATCGCTGCCGCACGCCGAAATGCCGCCCCTCCCAAGTGACTTGCTCGCCCAACTCGATGAGCCCTGAAGTTCTCCCCGCCACAGCCTTCTCCGCTGTTCCCTTCATCGAAGTAACGTGAAGGTCGAGATCGCGCGACGCATCGAAACAACGTTCGGGCGGGGCGGGGAGGAGGGTTTCGATGGTGATGATGGGCATGGGTGTGAGCGCTCACGATAACGTCTTCTACATCTGCGCCCCTCTGCGTCATCTGCGGACCGGCTTTTATCCGCAGATTTGCGCAGATGGACGCAGAGAAAACTACGACAAATCCTCGGCGAGAGAAGTTCAATTTTCGCGACATGTGCGAGGATAAATACCCATGCACATCCGAGTCGGTACCAGCGGCTACAGCTACAAAGAGTGGAAGGGGACGTTCTATCCGGACGATCTGCCGGCGGCGAAGATGTTGCCTTACTACGGCGAGCGCTTTGATTCCGTCGAGATCAACAACACGTTTTATCGGATGCCGGACGCGAAGATGGTGGCGAAGTGGGGCGAGCAGGTACCGGACGGATTCACGTTCGTGTTGAAGGCGCCGCAGCGGATCACGCATCAGAAGCGGCTCGTCGGAGCGGGGGACGATCTCCGGCAATTGTTCGAAGCGGGAGAAGTGCTGGGCTCGAAACTCGGGCCTGTTCTTTTTCAGTTGCCGCCGTTTTCGCGGAAGGATGCGCTCAAGTTGCGCGAGTTCGTGGCCATCCTGCCCCCGGACCGGCGCGTGGCGTTCGAATTCCGGCACGACTCATGGTTCGACGATGAGATCTACGGCATTCTTCGCGAGCGTGACATCGCGCTCTGCGCTGCCGACACGGACGAAGTGACCGATCCCGGCGCGCTCGTCGTGCCGACTGCGTCGTGGGGTTACATGCGTTTGCGCCGCACCGAGTACGCGCCGGGTGAGCTCACGGCGTGGGCTGAACGCGTCGAGAAACAGGCGTGGAGCGATGCCTACGTCTTTTTCAAACATGAGGATGAGGGGAAGGGGCCGCGCTTCGCGGTGGAGTTCCGCGCGCAGCTTCATTGACGGCGCGCCCGCTCCGTCGTTACCCTTTGTGCACCGTGACACTCCTGCGCACCCTGATGGTTTTTTCGATGCTGACCGCGCTCAAGTACGTGAGCCGCATCTTTTTTCGATACGACATCAGTTGGGTTGGCGACGTGCCGCCGGATCCGTGGGGCGGCCTTCGTCTGGTGGCCTTCCTCAACCACACCTCCCTCTACGAGCCCGTCTTCCTCGGCGGTGTCCCGAACAATTTCGTCTGGCGGCTGGCGGCGCATGGCGTCGTTCCCGCGGCGGAGAAGACGACCGGACGGCCTCTCGTCGGGATCATTTTCAAGTTCGTGGCGCATCACGTCGTTGCCATCACGCGCGAGCGCGACCACACGTGGTTCCAGGTGCTGAACCGCATCGATCCGAAGTCGATGGTGATCATCGCTCCCGAGGGACGGATGAAGCGCGCGAATGGGCTGGATGTGCACGGCAATCCGATGAGCGTGCGCGGCGGCATCGCCGACATTCTGCTGGCGGTGAAAGAAGGGCGGATGCTGATCGCATACAGCGGCGGTCTGCATCACGTGCAGGTGCCGGGCAAACTCCCGCGCGCGTTCAAGACCGTGCGGCTCCGGCTGGAGATCGTCGACATCGCGACGTACATCGCCGACATGCAGCGCAACGGCGGCGCCGATCAGTTCAAGAGAAACGTGATGCAGGACCTTGACCGGAGGCGGGATTTTTACTGTCCGGAAGAGGTACTGAAGAAGACGGCGTGACGCGTTGTGGTGGCTGCGAGCCGCACCGCTAAACACCCGAATGTTGAATTGAACATTCCGGTGTTGCCCCAGAACCAACGTAGGTCGGACTCTCCAGTCCGACAGTGTTTCGAAAGCAGTGTCGGACTAGAGAGTCCGACCTACGTTCGCTCACGGCTCCGCGATCGGAATCCTCGGGCCAGCGTCCTGCCGCGCCGGATAGAGATAAAACAGTTCGTTCTGTCGCACGAAGGCATTGCGCAGAAGAAACACGTACGGGCGCTGGCTTTTGTACGTCATCAGGATCTCGGCCTTCGTTGCCTGCACCGCCGTCGACAGGCCGTACGTCGCCCAGGAGAAGCTCTGCATTCTCGTGGGCGGCAGGATGGCCCGGCGCGGCGTTTTCATGAAGGCGGTATGGATGCGGCTGCGCGTGGTGTGCACGAGGTAGCCGAGGCGTGATGGGTGCATTTGCAGCGCTTCGAGCGCGGCGTCGGTGATCTCCGCGGCGGCGCTGTGGTCGGAATGATGATCGAAAGCGACCGGCGCGATGACCGTGGTCGGCTTGACGATGCTCACGACCTTCATGAGATCGCGCAACATGCTGTCGTAGTTGTAGTCGGCCCGCGGCGTGACGGCGTCCGCGTAGGGGACGCTGTTTTCGCGCGTCGCTTTCGAGCGGATGATGGCGCCCGGGTTATCGACCATCGTGCGCAGTCCGCGGTCCGGATATCCGAGCACGAAATAGTGATCGCGCGGGATGCCGAGGAGTTGCATGGCGTGGCCCGCCTCGGTGATGCGCGCTTTGCCGACGCCGAGAAAGTCGGACGCGGTCGGCTCGAGCGTTTTGTACATCAGGCGAGCCGAGAAACGGTTGCAATCGCCGGCGGTGAGGAAGACGACATAGACGTTCGCGCCGTTGGCGATGGCGTCGATGGCATAGCCGCCCGCTCCGATCGACTCGTCGTCGATGTGCGGCGCAACGATGAGGATGCGGTCCGTCTTGCCCGCCGTGTGCAGGGTCGGGTACCGCTGGATTTTCGCGCCGCTGGTGCGGGCAGGATTGAGCAGGAGCATCGTGGCGAG
>DATAMS010000006.1:0-11216 GCA_036260495.1 Thermoanaerobaculia bacterium | reverse complement strand
CGTAGCTCGGACTCTCTAGTCCGACGCTGTCACGAGATGTCGGACTGGAGAGTCCGACCTACGTTCCGCTACGTTTACACTTCTACCCAATGGGTCACATCGAAGCTGCACCGACGGCCACCGGTCCTTCCGTGCTCGATCTCTTCGTCGAGGACGCGCGGGATTGGTGCCGCGGGCGGATGTGGATTCCGCGGGCGATCCTGCTTCTGTACCTCGCCTACCTGTTCATCCTCAAGTTCCGCGATCCCACTCGCTGGACGATCTTCTACGGCATCACGCTCGGCTTTCACGAGATGGGGCACCTCGTCACGGCCTGGGCGCCGCATTTCGTCACGGCGATCATGGGGAGTGTGTTTCAGATCGCGGTGCCGATCGTCTGCATCGTCTATTTGGCGCGGCAGCCGGATTACTTCGGGATCTCGGTTGGCGGTTGCTGGCTTTCGTACAGCTTGTACGAGTTGTCGGCGTACGTTGGCGATGCGCGATCGAAGGATTTGCCGCTGGTCGGATTCGCGGCGTCCGAAGATCTCGAACACGATTGGGCGTACATCCTCGGCGCGTTGCACATGCTGCCCGCCGATCACTTCCTCGCGTTTCTTTTGCGCGCTGCGGGATTGATGGCGGGCGTGGGATCGTGCGCGTTCGCAGTGTGGCTGCTCGTTACGATGGCGCGGTCGCGCAGTGTTCGCGGATCTGTGTGACGAGCGTGTCGCCGAACGCTTCGAGCTTCGCGTCGCCGATGCCGTAAATGCCGCGCAGCTCGTGAAGCGTGGTCGGCCGCATTCGCGCGAGCTCGCGCAAGGTCTTGTCGCTGAAGATGACGTAGGGCGGCACACCGCGATGCTCGGCTTCGGAGCGCCGCCATTTGCGCAGCGATTCGAAAAGCTCTTTGTCGTGCGCGACGAGCGGCTCGAGCGGAGCATTTGCAGTCGTCGATCGAGCGGCCTTGTCTTTCTTCCGCGCCGCCGGCTGCCGCAGCTTCACCTCGACCGCGCCTTTCATCGCGTCGCGAGCGCGGGCGCCGAGGTGAAGGACTGGGTATTCATCCTCGGTCTGGCGAAGAAAATCCTGCGCGATGAGCTGATAAATCCATTCGCGCAGCTCGTGCTTCGTCGAGGTCTTGAGCAGACCGAATGTCGAAAGACGAGAATGGCCGCGGTCGCGAATTTTCTCCGTGTCTTCACCACGCAGAACGCTCGTGACGTGGCCAACGCCGAAGGCCTGGCCCACGCGGTAGACGCACGAGAGAATCTTCTGGGCGATGATCAGCGAGTCGGGGACGCTCTCCGTTTCGCCGAGGCAGATGTCGCAGGCGTTGCAGTTGGCGGCCGTGTATTGCTGGCCGAAATACTCGACCAGCGAACGATGCCGGCAGGCGGCCGCGGAGCAGTAGCGATCGAGATCGCGAACATGACGCATCGCCGCATCGACGAATGCCGGATCGGGCTCGACGCCTTCGCCGCCGCGCTCGATCATCGTCCGCCAGACGATGGCGTCGGCGGCGGAGTAGAGCATCACGCACTCCGCTTCGAGTCCGTCCCGGCCGGCGCGTCCGCTTTCCTGCTGGTAGTGCTCGATCGATTTCGGCATGCCGGTGTGGAGCACGAAGCGGACGTTGGAGCGATCGATGCCCATTCCGAAGGCGACGGTGGCGACGACCAGATCGCATTTCTCCGTCGCGAACTGTTCCTGCGCGGCGCGGCGCTCTTCCGGTTGCAGACCAGCGTGATAGGCGACGGCGTTGACGCCTTTGCGCCGGAGTTTTTCGGACAACGAATCGACGTCGCGGCGGCGGATACAGTAGATGATGCCGGCCTCGCCCTGATGCCGTCCGACGACTTCGAGGACTTGCTCCCACTCTTTCGTCCGAGGAAGAACGCGATACGTCAGGTTCGGACGATCGAAGTCGCCGACGAGCTCGAGGGGATCGTGCAGCGAGAGTTGCTCGATGATGTCTTGCCGAACCTTTGGTGTTGCGGTTGCCGTGTACGCATGCACGCTCGCCTCGGGGAACGTTTTGCGCAGCTCGCGAAGCTGGCGGTACTCCGGACGAAAGTCGTGGCCCCAGTGACTGATGCAATGCGCTTCATCGATCGCGAACGTTTTCACGTTGGCACGTTTGAGAAAATCGCGAAAACTGCCCATCGCCAATCTCTCCGGCGATGCAAAAAGCAGCTTGATCTTGCCGTCGAGCACGGCGCGCTCAGTTTCGCGCTGCTGATCGCTGCGCTGCGAACTATTGAGCTGCGCCGCGGCGACGCCGCACTCGCGCAAGCCATCGACCTGATCTTTCATCAACGAGATGAGCGGCGAGACGACGACCGTGACGTGCTCGCTGAGCAGCGCGGGTGCTTGATAGCAAAGCGACTTGCCGCCGCCGGTGGGCATGACCACGAGCGAGTCGCGCCTCTCGAGCGTGGCGAGCATGGCTTCCTGCTGCAGCGGACGGAATGAGTCGTATCCCCAATGATGGGAGATGAGGTCGTGGAGACGTTCGAGCACCGGGGGCATGGTACCGCGTGTGTCGGGAGTGGGGAGTTGGGAGTGGGGAGTCGGCGTATGGATCCGGCGGAGAGGGGCCGGCCCGTCGTTTGGAACGGGCCGGCGCCAAGCGGTTGATCGCGATGTGGGGTTACTGCCGGTACGGCTGTACCAACGTGACTTCGGACGTGGCGTTGTTTGTGATGGACGCGAGCGCCCAGATGCGAAGATTCGATGTACGCGGCCGGATACGTAGTCTGATGGGCGTTGTGTCTGGCGTGGTATCGAGTGCGACCTGCGCGTAGCCACTGAGCAGGCCCGGAACAGCCGGTGGCGCGAGCGTCACCGCCATTGTGCTGATCAAGTTCCCATTCGCGTCGAGTTGCTCGACCGTGACGTCGCCGCCGGCGTCGAGTCCATACACCCGGAGCGTGAGGCGGAAGCGCGCGTCGCGAGGGATTGCGTTCAGGTTGATCTCATCGGCGCGGAAGTCAGCTTCACGAACGATCGGAAGCTCAACACCGGCCGATGACGCGTTGCGGCTGAGGTCGTGCAACCGCGCCTCGATATGCACTGCTAGGTCCACGGGCAGCCAGCGTCCCGTTGGACGGGAAGAATCGTCGCGCGGTTGCGCCGTGCTCTGTGGCGAGAGAGTGTTTATGGTGTTACATCCTGCAGACTCGAGGCACGGAGCGATTTGATAGAGCACGGGTTGGTCGGATGTATTTGTCGCCCAAAGATCGGTCTGCCATACCGACCCGCCCGCACCATTGAGATTGGCTACGAGGACGGGGATGAAGACGCGCGCCGGCTGCTCCAGATCGCGCACGTCGGACGCGAACGCTGTCTGCATAGTCAAGGATGTAATCGCCAGCAAAAGGAGTGTTGTATGTCTCATTGGTTTTCTCTCGTGTAAGAAATCCTGAATGGTGTTGCGGCCGTTATGGGCAGGTCATTGCGGAGTGGAGCATGCCGGCGGCGGATGTGTTGCTTGTGGCATAGAAATGAATCGGTTCGCCGTTAAGTATGCCGTTCTCACCATAGGCGGCTTGGCATTGGCCTGGATAACTCAGGTATTGGTCAAAATGCCCGCTGACGCACTCCTGGCACATCCAGGATTCCGGCGTCTCAACGTGGTTGATCAGCGTATTCGGTCCGGCCGTGCTGAGGAGGTAATCGAAGACCTGCTGGTAATTTTGATTGCCAGTCAACTCGATGTACCGCACAGCGATGGCGGCAGCCAGCGGCGCGGAAAAACTCGTCCCGCTGTCGATTCCGTAAGCTGTCGCACTGGTGTTGCGGCCAGAGTAAATAGAGGCCGCAGGCGCGTAAATGCTGATGCATGCACCGCCGTTAGAGCCGCTGTCTTGCCCTACCAGAATCTGGCTCCCATTCCAGGTCTGCCAGCGGTAATCGGTCGTATCGCTGCCGGCGCCCAGCGATGTACCGCCGACGCTGAACACCTTTCCCGCATGGTTCATGTTCGTGTACGCAAGCCCTGCCGGAGAAAACTTGCAGGCATCTGCAGAAAAATTGTTCGCGCTCACAAAGAACGGTATTTGTGTCGCATCTACGCGGCCGGAGGCGGCGGCGTTCAGTGTCGCAAAGTCCGGCATCCAATCGCCGAGAAACCGACTCATGTTCACGACGCCTGGTTGGTAGCGGTGAGGATCATTGTCCGGTAATACTTCGAGCATGATGCCGCAAGGTGGTCGTTGACTGCAGCGGATAGCCCGATACACAGCATCATGACGATGTATACCCCACGTCGAATCACTGAGAACTCCTTCTTTTGTGATCCTGGCTCATTTGGGCCTGGAATGGGTTGAACGGCATGCCGCCGTAAAAATACGCCACGAGAAACCGCGGAGCGTCTTCGGTCACTCCTGATGGCCGACCGGCAGGCGTTAAAACTTTCTAGACTTACTAAATGCAGGTTATACAGTCGTTCGTTGGGCTGATCGTGCGCGGTGACGCGCTGCACGGGTCATCGTGAGTCGCGTCACAGGAACCCTGGTTATCACTCCGGGAGCAGCGACGGCTGTGACATGCTGCCAAAGGTGCGGGTGAACATGTCGGGTGGGTAGCGCAGATGCCAAGGCGTCGCGGACCTCGTGGCGATGGATGTCGGGTCATCGCCGTGGAAATCCCTAGGTATCCGCACACCCCCCACCCCCGCGCAAACTATAATCGCCCGCTCATGCATCCTCTCCGCGCGGCGCCGCGCTATCTCCGGGCAATCGAATCAACCGCAGAACTTCTCACCAAGCTCCGAATCGAGTCGATGTTCGTCGGCAGCGTCGCGCGTGCGGCCTGGATAGGCGGCACTGTGGGTGGCATGATCGACGGCGGATCGATCGATGTACTCGCCTTGATGCAGCCGCAGCAACAGAATCAGGTTGCGATGATGGCGAACAACCGCGGCTTTCGCGTTGATCGCGACGAGATCGAACAGACCGAGGAGCTTGATCTCGTGCCGCTGACGTGGGTGGACGAAGAGGGCGACGTGCGTGTGCACGTACTCGTGGCCAGCAACGCGTTGTACGCACGGATGTTCGCGAGCGCGCGGACGATCGATCTTCGCGGCCGGGACATTCGTGTGCCTGCGGCCGAGGATCTGGCGTTGCTGCTGAGCATGTCGGATGAGCTCGACGACGTGCGCGTCCTTGCCGCCGGGGACTCGTTCGACCGCAGCGCATTCAACGAAAAGCTGGTATCGATCGGGTTGCGGGAGCGTGTGCTGTGAATTTCATCGATACACAGGAAGCCTTCGATGCCGCGATGGGGCGCGTGGCCGCGCAGCCGGTCGTCGCGCTCGACACCGAGGCCGATTCGCTGCATTCGTATTTCGACAAGGTCTGTCTGATTCAGATGTCGATTCCCGGCGAGGACCTGATCATTGATCCTCTGTGCAAGTTCGACATCGCGAAGTTCGGCGAGATTCTCGCCAATCGCGAGATCACGAAGATCCTGCACGGCGCCGACTACGACTTACGCATCCTCAACCGCGACTTCGGCTTCACGATCGCGAATCTCGTCGATACGATGGTCTGCTCGCAGTTGCTTGGCTACGAAGCGTTTGGCCTTGCCGCGCTGCTCGACCGGCATTTCGGATTCAAGGTCGACAAGAAACATCAGCGCGCCGATTGGGCCATGCGTCCGCTGCCGCCCGACATGCTCGAATACGCGGCCACCGATACGCGGCATCTGATTGCGCTGGCCGGGCGGCTCCGCGAGGAGTTGACCGCGCTTGGTCGCTGGGAGTGGGCGGTGGAGGAGTTCGGCAGGCAGGAGCAGATTCGATTCAACGAAAAGGATGGCGACGAGGAGCCGTTTCGCCGGCTCAAGGGACTGGGCGCGCTCGACCGCCGCTCACTCGCCGTCGTCCGCGCGCTTTACGATTTTCGCGACGGTCTGGCGCGCGAGGCGGACCGTCCTCCGTTCAAGATTTTCGGCAATGATCTGATTTTCGAGATCGCTCGCATCAAGCCATCGTCGACGCAGGAGTTCAACAGCATCAAAGGCGTCTCCGGCTATCACCGCGGCCGCTTCGGACGTGACATCGTCCGGCTCGTGAACGAAGCGATGGCGATTCCGGACGAGGAGCTGCCGGAGAAGTCGGAGTCGAAGACGTGGCTGCGCGACCGCGAGATGGAAGCGCGCATCGACCGGATGAAGAAGGCCCGCGACAAGATTGCCAAGGATTTGAAAGTCGACGCTTCGGTGCTCGCGCCGCGCCACATTCTCGTTTCGGTTGCCGAAGCGCAGCCGCACGAACCGGCCGATCTCGATCGTGTTCCCGTCATGCGCAACTGGCAGAAAGCCCTCCTCGGCCAGGCGCTCATCGACGCGCTGCGAGGCGGTATGAAGCCGCCGCAGTCGAAGCTGTTCTGAGCTGAGAAGGGAGTCGTTAGTCGGGAGTCGGGAGTCGTAGAATGAGCTCGATCTTGGACCCTCGATTCCCGACTCCCGACCCCCGGTCCCCTGCTACAGCCGGTCGAGAATCGGTCCGATCCATTCTTCAGGAACCTTGATCGTCCCGAGCGTTTCGGTCTTTTTCACGGTGCCGTGATCGTCCGAACCGCCGGTCAGCATCTTGCCGCGAAAGCGCGCAACGCTGGTGTAGATCTCCCGCGATGCTTCGTCGACGTCGGGATGCAGGACCTCGATGCCGTCGATGCCGGCGTCGAGCAGTTGCGGGACGATGCGGGCGTGATCGGGATAAAGCGTTGGATGCGCGATCGACGTCACGCCGCCGGTTGCGCGCATCAGCGCGACAGCCTCCTCGATCGCGAAGCGGTCCTTCTCGACATAGCCAGGCTTCCCGGGACGCAGCAGAAGATCGAAAGCATCCGAAACCGACGCGACGTAGCCACTTTCGACCAGCGCGCGGGCCACATGCGGGCGTCCGATGGCGCCGCCGGCCGCGAGCTGCTCGACACGCTCGGAGCTGATGTTGTAGCCGAGGGCGCGCAGCTTTTCGACGATGCGCCGCCCGCGCGTCTGCCGTCCATCACGAAAATGCTGCAACCGCGCCGCGATCCGTTCGTCGTGCGCGTCGAACGCGTACGCGAGGATGTGGATGTCCACGCCTTCGTACGCGCACGACAGCTCCGTCGCCGGAATCAGCGTGACGCCGCGCTCGTCCGCGTAGTTCTTGATCTCGAAGTACGCGGCGAGATTGTCGTGATCGCTGATGGCCACGATCTCGATCCCGTACGAGAGCGCGACATCGATCACCTCGGCCGGCGAGCGCGTGCCGTCGGAGTGGTAGGTGTGTGTGTGAAGGTCGGCGAAGCGCAAGCGGTTAGCGTAGCAGGGACTTCAAAACCGTGTCACGCGGAGACGCGGGGGCACGGAGAAGTACCTCCGCATCTCCGCGCCTCCGCGTGAAATGCTTTTAGACCGTCGGCTGCTCCGGAACTTCAAGCCCGTCTACAACCTCATCGCATCGCCCGCACAAGCCACCGTCTTCGAGAACTTCTTCGCGGTACTGCCAGCAGCGGCCGCATTTCTTTCCGCGTGCGGGCGACATCGTGATGCCGATCGGTCCGATGCCTTCGATGTCGATGGTCGAATCGATCGCAGTTGCCGAGAAATCGACGTGCGACACGATGAAGACTTTGGCCAGGTCGAGATCGAGCGTGCCGACGATCGCCTCGCGCGTGACACCGTGCAGTGTCACATCCGCTTCGAGCGATTGGCCGATCGTTCCTGCAGCGCGCGCGCCTTCGAGCACTTTCGATACGGCTTCGCGCACGCGGAAGATTCGGTCCCACGCCGCGGGGTCGGTCTTCGGCGCAATGATCGTGGGGAAGTCGATGAGGTGCACCGACTGCTCTTTCGTTCCCGGCATCGCCTCGTGGATCTCTTCGGTCGTGAACGTCAGCAGCGGCGCCAGGAAGGCCACCATGCCGCGCAGGATCTCGTACATCGCGGTCTGCGCCGAGCGGCGGCTGACGGACGCTGGCCCATCGCAGTAAAGCGTGTCTTTCGAGATGTCGAGATAGAGCGATGAGAGCACGACCGTGCAGAGATCGAGCATGCGGTGGTAGACGATGTGAAACTCGTAATCGCCGTATGCCTTCAGACACCGATCAAAGACTTCCGCGGCGCGCGCCAGCACCCACTTGTCGACGTCGAGCAACTGATCGTGCGGAACCGCATCGCGCTCCGGCTCGAAACCGTTGAGATTCGACAGCAGGTACCGCGCGGTGTTGCGGATCTTCTTGTACGCCTCGGCCGCGCGGCCCATGATCTGTGGCCCGATCGTCATGTCGGTCTGGTAATCGATCATCGCAACCCAGAGGCGGATGACGTCAGCGCCGTGCTGCTTGAGCACGTCCTGCGGCGACAGCGCGTTGCCGCGCGACTTGGACATCTTGTCGCCCTGTTCGTTGATGAGGAAGCCGCAGGTGATGACCTGATGGAACGGCGCCGCACCTTCGAGGCCGGTGCCGACGAGCAGCGACGACTGGAACCAGCCGCGATGCTGGTCGTGCCCTTCGATGTAGACGTCGCTCGGCCACGTCAGCTCGGGACGTTCTTTCAGTACGGCGAGATGCGAGCAGCCGGAGTCGAACCAGACGTCGAGGATGTCGAGCTCTTTACGAAATGCTGTGCCGGCGCACTTTGCGCAGCCGTAGTTCGCCGGCAGGAAGTCAGTCGCAGGCCGGTCGTACCAGGCATCGGCACCTTCGGCGAGGAACAACTCTTTGACGCGTTCGAACAGCTCCGGCGACGTGACCGGCTCGCCGCAGCCTTCGCAATAAAGAACGGTGATCGGAACGCCCCACGTGCGCTGGCGCGAGATGCACCAGTCGGGACGATTCTCGACCATGCCGGCCATGCGCTCTTCGCCCCACGCCGGGAACCACTTGACGCTGTGAACCTGTTCGAGAGCCTTGGCGCGCAGCCCTTTGTCGTCCATCGAGATGAACCACTGCTCGGTGGCGCGGAAGATGACGGCGTGCTTGCAGCGCCAGCAATGGGGATACGAGTGCGTGATCGTCTCCGCGTGCATCAGCGCACCGCGCTCGCGCAGATGTTCGACGATCAGCGGATTGGCTTTGAACACGTGCATGCCAGCCCACAGCGGAACATCAGGCGTGAATTCGCCGCGATGATTGACCGGCGTGTAGGTCTCGAGTCCGTAGCGCTGGCCGGTCTTGAAGTCGTCGACGCCGTGGCCGGGCGCGGTGTGTACGAGTCCCGTTCCCTGCTCGAGCGTGACGTAATCGCCGAGGACGAAGACGCCTTCGCGCGGAAGGAAGGCGTGGCGGTAGCGAAGATGCTCGAACGCAGCGCCTTTGAAGACTTTGACGACGCGATATTCGTCCCAGCCGAACTTCGTGATGACCGCCGGCACCAGCTCGCCGGCGATGATGTAGTTCTCGTCAGCGTGCTCGACGACTTCGTAATCGAAGTCGGGCTTGACGGCGATGGCGAGGTTGGCGGGAAGCGTCCAGGGCGTCGTGGTCCAGATCACGGCGTAGCACGGCTTCTCGATCGGAAGGTCGAGGCTCTTCACCGATTCGTCGGTCAGGCGAAAGCGCACGTAGACCGAGGGTGACGTGTGATCCGCATACTCGACCTCGGCTTCCGCAAGCGCCGACTGATCGTACGTACACCAATGCACCGGCTTCAGTCCTTTGTAGACCATGCCGGTGCGGAAGAAACGTCCGAGGGCGTAGGCGATGTCCGCTTCGTATTGAAACGCCATCGTCATGTACGGATGAAACCAGTCGCCGAAGACGCCGAGGCGGATGAAATCCTGGCGCTGGATGGAAACGAATTTTTCAGCGAACGTGCGGCAGGCGCGGCGGAAATCGGCCGGCGACATCTCCTTCCGCTTGCCACTGCCGATCTCTTTGTCGACGGCGTGTTCGATCGGCAGACCGTGGCAGTCCCAGCCAGGCACGTACGGCGAGTCGAATCCCATCATCGTCTTCGATTTCACGACGATGTCTTTGAGGATTTTGTTGAGCGCGTGGCCCATGTGGATGTGGCCGTTCGCGTATGGAGGGCCGTCGTGCAACACCGACTTCGGCCGTCCTTCCGACTTCTCGCGAATGAGCTTGTAGAGATCGATGAGGCGCCACTGCTCCAGGCGCTTCGGCTCGTTCTGCGGCAGGTTCCCCTTCATCGAGAAGGAGGTTTGCGGAAGGTTCAGCGTTTTCTTGTAATCACTGCTCTCGGCCATGGTGGGGGGCGAAACGAACGGCTGAGGCGCGGCATTTCATTTGAGAGGTTGTCAGGTTGCCGGGTTGCCAGGTTGTCTGATCCTTTCAGTTGGCAACCTGGCGACCCGGCAACTCGGCAACCCTCATTCCAGCTTGGCCAGCTCAGTATCGAGATGGGCAAGCGCAGCGCGCAACGATTCGCGGCGGCGGTCGCTCGTGGTCGACTCGATCTCGCTGACGATGCGTCTTCGCGAGAGCTCCAGCCCTTCGCGTTTCTGGCGGCGCTCGATCTCGTGAACATCGACACGTTTGCCGCTCCGGCGCGCCTCGCGCTCATCCTCGGCGTCCTGCCGGTTGGACTCAACTGCCTTACTTTCGAATCCTCTTGCCATAACAAAAGAACGGCGTGCATGTCGCGAGCCGGGAGTCGGAGGACCTCGGGGGTCGGGGGTCGTAGCCAAGGCTGGCTGAGCTCCGACTCCCGGCAGACACAAGAGATCAGAGGTAATCGGAGATCAGAAAAGATGGGCCTCCGATCTCTGGTCTCTGATTGTCTCCGGTCTCTCGTCTCTGGTTGTCTCTGATCTTTCGTCTCTGATCGCCGCCGACCTGACATTCTGAAGACGGCTGTCGTCGATGAGCTCCGCTTCTGCTCCGACGCCCGACCCCCGACGTCCTACGACACCCGCAACACTCACATCCCCGCTGCACTCAGCGCATGCGGGGCCGTGACGCGCAACTTTTCTCCCGGATGGAGCTTGTGATCGGCATCGAGCTCGTTGATTGCGAGCAACTCCTCGACGGTCAGGTGATGGCTCTTGGCGATCGAATAGTAGGTGTCGCCTTTCTTCACGGCGTAGTACGCGTCGTTGTGCGCGAGCAGCGATCCGAGCTCGCGCGCGCGAACGGGGAGGTAGATCGAATCGCCGCCGCCGAGGTTGTCGGCGGAGCGGAGATTGTTCATCGCCAGAAGCGTGTCGACGTCGGTGCCGATCGTGTGCGCGAGGCGGCTCAGCGATTGTCCGTCGCGTAGTGTGTAGGAGCAGATTGCGA
>DATAMS010000725.1:0-2778 GCA_036260495.1 Thermoanaerobaculia bacterium | reverse complement strand
GATCGACGCCGTTCGTCCGTGCACGTCGTCGCGATGCAGCACGCGATCGCATGCGAATCGATCGTGAAACTTGGCGTGATCGGCGACGTCGTCTTGATGCGTCAGCAGCAACCGCGACACGCCGCCCATCGCTTCGATGTTTTTCACCAGTGGACCCGACAAGCGCGGTGAGTCGATCAGGATGTTGCCGGCTTTTCGCTGAATGAGATAGCTGATCGCGCCGAAGGACGACTCGGAGGCATAGCCGCATCGGAAGACATTGTCGTCAACGAGCTCAGGAAGATCGTGGAGCGCCTGACGCATGTCGTGTTTGGCGATCGATCCGATTGACGCGGTCGGACAGGAAATCAGCGCCTTCTGCGCAGCGAGCAACTCCTCGTCGTTTTCCGGCTGGTGATAGACGAATGACTTTTCGCTGGCATCGCTGAAAGTCTTCGGCGCAAAGATCCGGCAGGCGTCGCAGTCGATGCAGGTGCTATCGACGAAGAAATCGCCCGGCACATTTTCGGGGAGGCGTTGCGCGAGTTGAGCCACGGTTGCCAAAACGGCGACGCTACGACCGCAATTTCGCCGTTAGAATGCGGCGCCGTCCAACCGGCCCCCACCAATCCATGCGTTTCAATAGCTTGGCGTTTCTGGCGTTCCTGCCGCTTTTCGCGGCGGGCTATTGGCTGACGTCCGGTCGCGTCCGGCTCTGGTTCATGCTGGTTGCCAGCCTCTTCTTCTACGCGTGGTGGGATTGGCGCTTCGTTTTTTTGCTGCTGTTTTCCAGCGTGGTCGATTTTGCGCTGGGGATTTTTCTGGAGAACGAACAGGACGACAGACGCCGCCGTCGCTTGATCGCCCTCAGCATCTTCGTCAACCTCGGGCTTCTCGGATTTTTCAAGTACTTCAACTTCTTCATCGCGTCCGCGGTCGGTCTTTGCCGCTCGCTCGGACTGCCAGCCAGCGAGAAGACGCTGCACATCGTGCTGCCCGTCGGCATCTCGTTTTACGTTTTCAAAACGATGAGCTACACGATCGACGTCTACCGGCGAACAGAAAAGGCCGAGCGCGATCTGCTGCGATTCACAACCTTCGTCGTCTTCTTTCCGGAGCTCGTGGCCGGTCCGATCGTTCGCGCGTCACGCATGCTTCCGCAGTTGCAGCGCGATCACCGCTTCCGTTTCGAACAGATGGTGTCGGGTCTCACGCTGGTCGCGTCGGGCTACGTGCGCAAAGTGGCGATCGCGGACTCGATCGCGCCGCTGGTCGACATTCGTTTCGCGCATCCCGAGGCCCACAACGCGCTGTCGCTGCTCCTCGGCGTCTACTTTTACGCGTTCCAGATCTATTGCGATTTTTCCGGCTACTCGAGCATCGCCATCGGACTGGCGCGCATGTTCGGCTTCGATTTCGGCATCAATTTCGACCGGCCGTATTTCTCGCGCAGCTTCAGCGAGTTCTGGACGCGCTGGCACATCTCGCTTTCGAGCTGGCTTCGAGACTATCTCTACATTCCGCTGGGCGGCAATCGCGGCGGGCGATGGGCGACCATCCGCAATCTGTTCATCACCATGCTCCTCGGCGGGCTCTGGCACGGCGCGAGTTGGACGTTCGTCGCGTGGGGCGCGCTGCACGGCATCTATCTCGTCGCGCAGCGGCTGCTCGCGCCGGTTTGGAATCGCGTAACTGGCGCGTTGCGCATTCCCGCGCTGGCATCGAATGCGTTTCTCGTGTTTCTGATTTTTCATCTGACGTGCTTCGCGTGGATCTTTTTTCGCGCGTCGTCGTTCGCGAACGCATGGCAGATCCTCTGCGGAATCGTTTCGATTCACGGCCCGCAGTTGGCTGGCGTCGACAACCGTGGACGCATAGCCAAATGCACGTTGATGGTGGCGATCATGCTCGCGTTCGAAGCGATCGCGTTTCTGCCGAAGCAGCGCAAGGCGGTGTTTGCGACGACCGAGGGAGAGAAGGTCACGGTTTCGGCGCATCCTTTGGAGGCGTCGCCCGCATTGCGGCTGGTGTTCATCGCCGCATGCATCTGGGTCGTACTGATTTTCGGATCGTTCTCCGGCAACAACTTCATCTACTTCCAGTTCTGACATG
Source organism: Thermoanaerobaculia bacterium (assembly GCA_036260495.1). Lineage (GTDB taxonomy): Bacteria > Acidobacteriota > Thermoanaerobaculia > Gp7-AA8 > Gp7-AA8 > JADGNZ01. Next base: position 687 of record DATAMS010000725.1, on the reverse strand, counting down.
GCCGACCGGCGACGCGCATTGATCTGGTTCACCGCGCTCCTGGCGCTCGTGTTTGCCGGCGACCGCGTGCTGGCGTGGGCGCTCGGTCAGGTGTTGGTGCGAAGCCAGTTCCGCTTTTCGCGGCTCTATCGTGGCGGCAACGACACGGACATCCTCATCCTCGGCGACTCGCGCGGCGTCCATTCGTTCTATCAGCCGGAGATCGAGAAACTCACCGGGCTTCGGGCGTTCAATCTCTCCTACAACAGCATGTCGGCGCGGATTGCGGAGGCGGTTCTGCGCGACTACCTCGATCACAATCGCGCGCCGCGTTTGGTAGTCATCGAGGCATCGTGCACGATTACAGAGGGGGCGCTCGCGGGCCAGTTGGGAACGTACGCCAGTTTTTCCCCTCGGCTTGCTGCGTTGTACGCCGAGGGCTATCCGGACGCCGCGCTCGAGGGGCGTCTCTTCCATCTTCTTCGTCTCAACAGCGAGTTCTATCTGGAGGCGCTGCACTACCAGACTCGGTCTGATCAGGATTGGATCATGCGGGCAGAGATACCGGCCGGGCTTCGAAACAGGCAGCCGGGGCTCTGGTCTCTGCCAAGGCCTGAGAATCTCGAGGCGCTGATCCGCATCGCGGCGCTCCTGCGTCAACGCGGGATCGAGGACCGATTGGTCATCGCTCCCTACTACCCGATGCCG
>DATAMS010000636.1:0-2623 GCA_036260495.1 Thermoanaerobaculia bacterium | reverse complement strand
CGGATGTGACGAACGTTTGGCAGCTTGACGTTGGTTGCGATGCGGCCGATCCTCGGCGTTCGGGCGAGGATGTTGATCATCGCGCTGAATTCATCTCCGATTGCGTCAGGCGCAGCGGTTCGGTTGACGAGCCACCAAGCTTCCGCCTCATCGAGTAACTGCTCGGACAGAGGAGTTATCTCGATCGGCAGGGCATCTACTTCTCCCAGCGTTTGCGAAAGACTTCCCAGGGAATTCCTTCGCCGCGATCCGCTTGCGCCGCCGCCTCGTCGATGGCCGCACTTAGCTCTTCGTCGATTTCCACCATTTCGCCCGTTTCGGGATCCACATTGAATCTTGGCTCGGGTTTGCTCATGCCGGAATTCTACCTCGGAGACGTTAGCGAAGGCGGACATAGCGGCCTCCGGGCAGCGCTTTCAGCCAGCCTCCCAATTCGAGTTGCAGGATCGGCTCGGAGATCGCGGCGACGGAGCGGCCGAGCGACTCGGCGGCGTTGTCGATGTGCGTTCCGTCGTCGCGGCGGAACGCCCGCAGAACTTCGCGCATCGGCGCATCGAGTTGCGGCGATGAAGTATCCGGAACGCGAAGCTCGCCGGGCAGTTCGTCGAGAATGTCGTTCGTCTCGTGAACCAGCTTTGCGCCGTACTGGATCAGACGGTGCGTCCCTTCCGAGCCCGGAGAAAAGATCGGACCGGGTACGGCGAAGACTTCGCGATTCTGCTCCGCCGCCATCCTCGCGGTGATGAGCGAGCCGCTTCGTCCGGTCGCTTCGACGATCACCGTGCCGAGCGTCAGTCCGCTGATGATGCGGTTGCGGACAGGGAAGTTGAACTTCAGCGGCGGTGTGCCCGGCGGAAACTCGGTGAGGATGAGACCGCGCTCCTCGATCGTCTCGAACATGCGCCGGTGCGAGCGCGGATAGACGATGTCGATGCCGGTGCCGAGGACGGCGATGGTGTGGCCGGAGGCATCGAGTGCGGACTGGTGGGATGCGGCGTCGACGCCGCGCGCCAGTCCGGAGACGACCGTGATTCCGGCCGAGACGAGCTCGCGCGCGAGGTGCGTTGCGGCGCTGATCGCGTACGCCGAGGCGCGGCGGGAGCCGACCATGGCCACGGATAGCGTGCGGGCCAGCGACAGGTCGCCGCGATAAAACATCGCCAGCGGCGGATCGACGATCTGCCGGAGCAGCGGAGGGTAGTCATCGTCCGCCAGCGTGACCGCAGAACCGCGGAGCGCTTCGACCCTTTTGCGAAGTTCATCGTTCCGCCACGGATCGAGAGGCGCGGCTGCGTCGATACTTAGCAACTCACGCAACATGGACTCGGAGGCGCTGCACAACGATGCGAGCGGATCGAATGTTTGAAGCAGGAGACGAATGCGTGACGGTGAGAGTGGGAGTAGGGCATACGCGATCAGACGATCGCGAAGCGAGACATCGAGCATGGGCGTGGTTGGTGCCGCAGGAGGGAGCGATGCGTGGGACGCCGCTGGAGACAATGATAATCTTCACAGCCCTGTCCGGTAAAGTCCGGATTGCATCGCCTGCCGCTGCGGAAGGAGATCCCCGATGAAAAGGACGTTACAAGGGACGCTTCGACTCGGAACGCTGGCCACAGCCATGCTGCTGGCGGCCGGTTGTTCGCATCAGTCGGACCTATCCCGGCCAGCTTCCCAGGACAACTTCGGCGTCGAGATGGCGAAGATGAATCTCTGGCGGGAAGCGATGTTCCGCTTCGAGCGCGCCATCGAGATCAATCCCGGCGATGCCCAGGCGCACAACAACCTCGCCGTCGCGCACGAAGCGAACGGCGATTTCGAGAAGGCGCGCAAGGAATACCTCGAGGCGCTGAAACTCGACCGCACGAATTCCTACATCCAGAAAAATTACAGCCGTTTCGTCGAGTTCCTCTCGCGCAACAAAAAGCGGCAGATCGCGCCGAAGGGCACGCCCGCGTCGCCAACGAGCGCGACAGGTGCTTCCACCACGTCTTCGGGCCGGCCTGACAAGCCGGTCGCAACGCCGCCGACGCCGGGTCTCGTGCCGCCGCCTGGGGCCCCCCCGAGTGATCGTCCGCAGCCGGATCCGCAGCCGCCGCCAGCACCGAAACCACCAGGAGGTGTTGCATGAAACGAGTTGCTGCGGTGATTGTGCTTTCGCTTCTGCCAATTGTCACGCTCGCTGGCGTGACCGAAGTCAAACTCAAACTTCCTCTCAAGCCGAAGCTGTCGATCGGCGGTGGAGAGAAGATCGCCATCGCGCCGTTCGTGATCGCCAATCGGGAAAAGAAGAACGATCGCGCTTCAAAAGTAGACATCCAGGCCGAGTTTCAGCGCTATCTGAAAAAGCAGCTTACGAAAAGCACCAAGCTGCGCCTCGTCGATGTGCCGCAGACGCGTCTTCCCGGCACGACAATGAAAGCTCTCGAAGCAAGCCGCGATTTCTGGCGCAACCTCGGCTCCCAGACCGGCGCCGACTTCATCGTCTCCGGCGTGATCGACTTCGATGTCAACGACAAGTCCGGCTACAAGACCGAGGAGTATGTCTCGCCGGCCGATGGACGGACGTACTACCGCCAGGTTCTCATCGAGACGACAGGATTTGTCTTCGATATCGATATCG
>DATAMS010000626.1:0-1581 GCA_036260495.1 Thermoanaerobaculia bacterium | reverse complement strand
CGATCACGACTTGCTCGATCCAACGAAAGAGCCGGCGCGGATCCGGGCGATGTTCGTGCGGCGGGAGCACGCGCGCCGCGGCATCGGACGGCGCATTCTGCAGCACTCGGAAGAGCGCGCCGCGGAGCAGGGATTCCGCTCCTTTCAGCTCGTGGCGATGCGCAGCGCTGGCCGAATCTACGAAGCCGCCGGATATCGATCGATCCGCGAATCGCCGGTGATTCTCGAAGACGGCGTCGTGCTGGAGTGCACGCTGATGGAGAAGTCGCTCTGAATCGGCCGGGGGATCAGGTCGGAAACCGAAACTGACGACGCCTCAAACGACGAATCCGCGCGATGCACGCCATCGTCAGTTTCGGTTTCGACCTGACCCCTCTACCCCACTCGCCAGATCGCGCTCGCCGCGCCGGATCCAACCACGTGCTTCGCCAAACCCGTGTTCATCACATTGGAGCCTGCGAGCAACTCTGCGTCGTCCGGCGTCGCGGGGGAGATTGGCAGATTGAGCGCGCGGATCACGCTTTCCACGGTCCGGTTGTGCAGCGCGATGATCGCGGGCGTGACCGGCTTCGCGGCGTTGACTTCGTGCGTCGCCGGGAGCGCTTCACCGCGAAGAATGAAAACGCGGAATGACTTCGTGCGAAGCCATTCGATCGCAGCCAGCAGCGTGACGACGTGCCAGTTGCGATGACGGCGATAGATCTTCGCGATCGCGCGGTTGCGGTCTCCGAACGGCTTGTAGACGTTTGGCTGGATCTCCCAGAGCAGCGCGATCTGGTTCACCGCGTCGGTCGTGCCGCTCGTCGCGCCGGCCGATCCGGGAAGCGTGTGCTGCTGGCCCAAGGACTGTCCGAGCGCGATCGCATCCTCGAGAGCTGACGGAATCACATCGAAGGAGATGGTCTCGCTGCGTCCGCCGAAATGGGCGTTGCGGCCTTGCACGACGATGCCATCGGGAATCGGTTGACGATCGAGCAAACGAGCGGCACTTGCCGGTACATCGCCGATCGGTATCGCGACGCCCGCGGCACGTCCTTCAAGAAGCCGCGGACGGTAGAAACTCGGCGTCGGCTTGCCTTCGATCCATTTCGGGTGATTGCGGATCAGGTAGCGCTCTACCAGCCGGTGCCGGATCGTCGCGCAATCTTCGGGCTGGAGCATCGTCGGATCAGCGACGGATTCGGCAATGTCGCCGAAGACTTCCAGCACCTCATCCCCCATCGAAACGAAGAGGTCGAACAACGCCGCCTTCGTCTCCGCGCGGATGCCGAAGGTTTCGAAGATCTGCTCGATGTGCTCGGGGAAGGGCATCGAATTCCGTCAGCCGCGGTAGAAAAGAACGTTGCATGCCAGCGCGATCCATCCCGCGGCGAGCAGCGACTGTGCGGGCACGCGCCAACGCGGCGACGTCAGCGCGATGAGTCCGCCGAGGAGGGTGAATTCGACGGCGACGCGGAGGAAGGCCCAGTCTTCCCACCAGAACTCCGTGCCGAGCAGAAAGACGAGCGCCGCGTAAAAAACCCAAGCGATCTTGACCGCGCTCGTTGCTAGCGACGAACGGAGCGCGAGCAAAGTGATGAC
>DATAMS010000623.1:0-5825 GCA_036260495.1 Thermoanaerobaculia bacterium | reverse complement strand
GACCTCGGGCTCGAGCGCGATGCCTTTCTCTACGTTTCCGACGTCATCGAGGATCTCGAGGAGTTCGACAACAGCGATCCGACGGACGACCTGACGCTCGATGACGTTCCGCAGCAGCGCGCCGAGGCGTCGATCGCGGATCTGCTGCGCGAAGGTCAGGAGATCGTGGTGCAGGTGTCGAAGGACACGATTGCCGGCAAAGGCGCGCGCATCACCAGCCACATCACGCTGCCGGGACGCTTTCTCGTGTACATGCCGACGGTCAATCACATCGGCGTCTCGCGGCGTATCGAAAACGACGCGGAGCGCGCGCGGCTGAAAGAGATCCTCGATCGCATTCGACCGCCCGGTTCGGGCGGCTTCATCGTCCGAACCGCAGGCGAAGAGCGCGAGGAAGACGAGTTCCGCGCGGACCTCAAGTACCTCACCGACCTTTGGGAACAAATCCGGCGCAGGGGCGAGAAAGCGTCGGCGCCGACGGCGATTCATCACGATCTCGATCTCGTTTTGCGCACAATCCGCGACGTTCTCTCGCCTGAGTTCAAGAGCGTCTGGATCGACTCGGTCGATCAGTACCAGCGCATCGTCGAGTTTCTCGATCAGATCCAACCCAACCTCGTTTCGCGCGTCCGTCTTTATCGGCGCGAGGAGCCGATCTTCGATGACTTCAGTATCGAAGGTGAGATCGCGAAGGCGCTGAAATCGAAGGTGTGGCTCAAGTCGGGCGGCTACATCGTCATCAATCAGACCGAGGCGCTGGTGGCGATCGATGTGAACACGGGGAAATACGTCGGCAAGAAAAATCTCGAGGAGACCGTCTTCAAAACGAATCTCGAGGCAGCGCGCGAGATCGTCCGCCAGATCCGCCTGCGCGACCTCGGCGGAATCATCGTGCTCGACTTCATCGACATGGAGGATCTAGCCAATCGCACGCGCTTGTTCGAAGCGCTCGAGATCGAGATTCGCAAGGACCGGTCGAAGACGAAGATCCTGCAAATCTCCGAGTTCGGTCTAATCGAGATGACGCGGAAGCGCGTGCGCCAAAGTCTGGAGCGATCACTGACGCAGGCCTGTCCGTACTGCGGCGGGAGCGGCAGGATCAAGTCGAACACGACGATCGCGTTCGAGATCTGGCGCGAGCTGATGAAACTGCGCGATTTGCACGAAGGTCAGGACGTGATCGTGCGACTCAACCCGGTCGTTTACGGGTCGGTTCACAACACGAACGATCCGATCTTCGAAGAGATCGAGCGCAACCTCGGCATCCATCTCGTCTTCAAGCCAGACGACTCGCTGCATCACGAGCAGTTTGATGTCATGAGGTTTTGAGAAAGGCAACCGGAATCGTCGCCTTGTGCTGCGCGTGGATCTACACGGCGGCGCATTTCGCAGCCTCGGGTATCCGGCAACCGCTCACCAATTTTTCCGGCGACTTCCTGGCCAGTTTTCCGTCGTGGCGCCTGAGCATTCTGCTCGGCCGGCAGGATCTGTTCAAGGGCAGTTTGGCCGAGAAGTGGGCGCGGATGGTCGACCCACAATTGGCATGGACCTACGCCGCAGCGCACTTCGTCTTCTCGGGCATCAAACGCGGCCTTCTGGCAAGTCTTCCGTCGTGGTGCCTGAACGTTTGGCAGGGCCTCCTGGACCCGTTCAAGCGCAGCCTAGCGGAGTTGGCGCGAATGGTCTGGGACCCACATCCTCTCTGGCATTACGGACCGGTCGAACATCTCGTCACGCTTCCCCTGTTCGCGTTCAGCGATCTTCGATCCGCGTACATCGCCTGGCTGATCGTGAACTATGCCTTCCTGATCGGCAGTCTCGCTCTCGCGTTTCGGGCGTTCCATAGCGGTCGCTCGAAATGGATATGGCGGCCGGCTGTCGCGATTGCGGTTCTCAACTACGGGCCACTTTACGAGGCGCTCACCCAGCGCAACATCGAGATTTTCGAGTTGCTTCTGATCTTCGCGGCCTTCGCGCTGGTGTTGCGCGGTCGCCAGGCTGCCTCCGGATTCGCGATTGGCCTGGCGGCCATGACCAAGTTCCTGCCGCTGATTTTCCTGCCGTATTTTCTAGTGAAACGTAGGTTCCGGACGCTTGCCGCTTCGATGCTCGTGATCGCGCTGATCGCCGTCGCAACGGAGGCAGTCTTCGGATGGCGCTACAGCGGAATCGTCGTCCAACTGAGGCGAGGAGGTTTGATCGAAAGCGAGCTCGATCAGAGTCTCGCCGGAATGGTCATCCGCCTTTTCGTCTGGACCGGGTCCCCGCTTTCGCTGGCGATGCTCATCAGCCGGGGCGCAATCGTTCTTGCCCTCGCGGCCCTCTCCTGGTTGTTTCTGCGGGCGCGCAACTGCATCGCGATCGAAGACCTCGAGTGGAGCACGCTGATCGTGGCGATGGTCCTGCTGCCGCCGCACAATGAGAATTACTACTTCGTGCTCCTGCTGTTCCCCTACCTCGCTCTCCTGGCGCGTGAGCTCCGGCCCGGCGCTCCCCCAAGTCGCGCCCGACGGTGGTGGCTGGTGATCTCGTTCATTCTCACGGGGACCGTGGTGCCGATGTCCGCTCTCAGCGCGCTGACTGGCAAGAACATCTTTTCGATATACCTCCATTCAGGCATTCCTTTCATCGGCGCCGCAGTTCTGGCGACGATCTGCGTCCGCGCGGTTCTGGACGAATGTGCCGTTTCTGAAGGCCCGCGGAACGACCCCGGCATGCCGCATGCAGTTTGACCCCGCGAGCAGCAAGCAATGTCACTCGAAGATACCTTCAGCAATCTCGCATCGTTTCTGAACAACCTCGACACCGAGGGTGAGCAGAAGTTCGAGCTATCGCATTCGTTCGTGATCATCTGCCCCGATTGCGGAAAGAACATCGCCTTCCGCGGACGCTGCCCCAAGTGCGGCGGCAACTCATGGATTCCAGCCGGCCACACGGGCGGGATCTTCGAGCAGATGAAAGCACAGCGCTGGCGGACGGAGATGCGTTCGGACGAGGGCGACGACTCTGACGTCGAAGTGCGTGAGCCTGAAGAGGCGCCCGCCGACGCCTAGCCAGCACGCCCGGCGCTGTTGCCTCACCATCCGCTTAAATTTTCGGCAGAGTTCGATTGCGTTCGTCGTGGCAAGCTCTACCTCTTAGCCGATGGCGGGCGTTATGCATCGCCAGTATGCCGTCAAGAAAAGGAGGAGGATATGCTTTTTCTACCTGCGATGATGGCGGCTTTTCTGATGACTACGGCCGATGGCAGTGCTGCCCGTTCCGGCTGGCTGATGCGGCCAGGATGTGAAAATGACGGTGGCCGCGTTCTGGTGACGCAGATGGGTGCATGCCGCGGGACCGCTCTCGCTGCGGCGTCATTGCCCGCTGAGACCTCGGCCCTTTCCCCCGCGGCCGTGCCGTCGGTGGTGCGCCTCGACAACCCCGCACCCACGCCGATGACCGGATGCCGCGACAGCGACGGCGGGGACTTCCCGAACACGGCGGGCTACGTTATGGATGCGTTCGGAGGCGGCCCGTTCGTCGACTATTGTTACGCCACCAACGCGGCCGTATTCGAGATCATCTGCAATCCGTCAAGCGGAAATGCCACAAGCGTCGTGCACGCCTGTGCAAACGGTTGTGGCACGACGCAGATCTACGTTGCTCCCTGGGGGAACTACACCTGCGCCTACTGCAAGCCGTGACGGGGATGTTTCTTACGTATCCAGTCCCTCGCGCAAATACTCCTCCTCCATCAACTGGTGAAAGAGTGTGTCGTAGTCGCGGGAGCGAAGGGCGGGCGGCTTCTTCATCGTGGCGATGCGCCGGCGCACGTTCTCTTCGCGCTCTTCTTCGCGCTTGAGCTCATCGGCCAGGGCGTGGGCGATGGACTGGCGGACGACTTCGCGCTCCTTCAGCAGCATGACCGCTTTCGTGCGCGTCATCGCCTCGAGAAGGTCGCGCGCGAGCTGCGTCACGCGCTCGCGCGAGATTTTGTGCATGACTGATTGTACGTCGGCGGATGCAACGCCCACTCACTGAATCGTGTTGTCGTCATCCGGTTCCGTCTCCAGCTCATCGCCCGCGTTTTCGCCAGCGGCGCTCTCGTCTCCGGCATCGTCCGCGTCATCCTTGTCCACCAGTTTTACGGCGGCGACGACGAGATCGTTTTCATCGATGTTGATCACGCGCACGCCCTGCGTGTTCCGTCCGATCGAGCGGATGTCGGCGACGTTCGTACGGATGATCATTCCCTGCTCGGTGATGAGCAGCACCTGGTCGTCTTCGAACACGTACGAAATGCCGGCCACTTTGCCGTTCTTGTCGGTGGTCTTGATGTTGGTGACGCCGATGCCGCCGCGCGATTGCAGGCGGTACGCGGAGACGGGTGTGCGTTTACCGAAGCCCTTCTCCGTGATGGTCAGCACCTGGCCGCGCTCGTCGGAGGCGATGATCTCCTCGCCTTCTTCCGTCTCGCTTTCGGCAACGGCAATCTCCGGCTCTTCACCTTCGGCGGGCGGCTCCGGTGCGGCTTCGCCTGACGCCGGCAATACATCCATCTCGACGACTGTGTCGCCTTCTCTGAGTGAGATGCCTTTGACGCCGGCGGCGCCGCGGCCCATCGGTCGCACGCCATTTTCGTGGAAGCGGATGGCCATCCCGTCGTGTGTGCCGATGAATATCTCGTCTTCACCTTGCGAGAGGCGGACGGCATAGAGGTCGTCGCCTTCGTTGATATCGATGGCGATGATGCCCGACGCGCGTACGTTCGAGAACGCAGTCAGCTCGGTCTTCTTGATCTTGCCGGCGCGCGTGACCATCACCACGTACTTCGCGTCGGTGAAGTCGCGGACGGTGAGCAACGCACGCACGCTTTCGCCTTGTTCGACCGTGAGCAAATTGACGATCGCTTTGCCGCGTGCGTTCGACGCCACTTCCGGAATCTGATGCACCTTGATCCAGTAAAGGCGTCCGCGATCAGTGAAGACGAGGACGTATGAGTGCGCGCTGGCAACAAAGAGATGCTCGACGATGTCTTCTTCCTTCGTCTGCATGCCGATGCGGCCTTTGCCGCCGCGGCGCTGCGCGCGATAGAGCGACAGCGGCGAGCGCTTGATGTAGCCGCCGCGCGACACGGTGATGACCATGTCTTCGTCGGCGATCATGTCTTCGATCGTGATGTCGCTGGCCTGCTGGATGATCTCCGTGCGCCGCGCGTCGCCGTACGATTCTTTGATCTCGCGAAGCTCGGCGCCGATGATGTCGAGCACGAGTTTTTCGGACCCGAGGATCTCGCGAAGGCGGCGGATCGTGGACAGAACGTCTTCGTACTCGGCGACGATTTTGTCGCGCTCGAGTCCCGTCAGCCGCTGCAAACGCATGTCGAGAATGGCCTGCGCCTGCACGTCGCTGAACTGCCAGCGCTCGATCAGGCCGGACTTGGCCTCTTGCGGCGTGCGCGCGGCGCGGATCAGCCGGATGAGCTCATCGAGAACGTCGAGTGCTTTGACTAGACCTTCGAGGATGTGGGCTCGTTCTTCCGCTTTGCGAAGATCGAAGCGCGTGCGGCGGACGACGATCTCTTTCCGATGCTCGACGAAGTGGTGGAGCAACGTCGGGAGATCCATCACTTCCGGCCGGTTGTTGATGATGGCCAGGAAGATGATTCCGAAGGTAGTCTGCATCTGCGTGTTGCGATACAGGTTGTTCAGCACCACCTCGGCGATCGCATCGCGCTTCAACTCGATGACGATGCGCATACCTTCGCGGTCGGACTCGTCGCGCAGATCGGAAATACCTTCGATGCGCTTGTCGTGAACGAGCTCGGCGATCTTTTCGATGAG
>DATAMS010000724.1:0-3498 GCA_036260495.1 Thermoanaerobaculia bacterium | reverse complement strand
CGCACAACAGTTCCATCGGCTCGAGGCGGAGACTAAAACCTACCAGATCCTGAACCTGATCGGCGGATTCTGTTTGTGTGTGACTGCCATTCACGCACGCCAGTACGGATTCATCATGCTGGAGGGGAGTTGGGTGGGCGTGAGCGCCTGGGGAGTGTTTCGGGTGATTCGAAGTTCGTAGTGAATGAAACTCAGACTTCAACTTCTTCCTCAATCTGAGCATTCGACTTCGTGTGAATGCCGAGCCGCTTCATCATCTCGTTTAGCGTTGAAGGCTTGAGTTGCAGCAACTCCGCGGCGCGTTTTTGGACGCCGTTGGCCATTTCCAGGGATTGCAGGATCATGCCGCGCTCGTAGCGGGAGACGGAGTCTTTGAGGGAGATGCCGTCGGACGGGACGATCATTGCGGGCTGGTCGGTCTGGACGGGAAAGCGGAGATAGTCGGGGAGAAGCTCGGGGCCGATGTGGTCGGTGGTGCAGAGGACGACGGCGCGCTCGATCGTGTTTTCGAGCTCGCGGACGTTGCCGGGCCAGGTGTGGTCGAGGAGGATGCGCATCGCGTCGGGCGTCACCTCGCGCACTTTGCGTTTGTTCTCTTCCGCGTATTTTTCGAGGAAGTGCGCGACGAGGAGAGGGATGTCCTCGCGGCGGCGGCGCAACGGGGGAAGCGGGAAGGTGATGACGTTGAGCCGGTAGTAGAGATCTTCGCGGAAGCGATTCTCGGCCATCAGCTTGTTCAGGTCTGCGTTCGTGGCGGCGATGATGCGGACGTCGACTTTGATCGTGTCGACGGAGCCGAGGCGCATGAACTCTTTTTCCTGGATCACGCGGAGGAGTTTGGCCTGCGTCTCCAGATTGATGTTGCCGATCTCGTCGAGGAAGATCGAGCCGCCGTCGGCGACTTCGAACAGGCCGCGCTTTGTGGCGATCGCGCCGGTGAATGAGCCCTTCATGTGGCCGAAGAGCGACGACTCGAGCAGCTCTGGTGGCAGCGAGCCGGAGTTCACGGTGACGAAGGCATTGCGTGCGCGCGGGCTGGCATGGTGGATCGCTTTGGCGACGAGCTCCTTGCCGGTGCCCGACTCGCCGGCGACGAGGATGTTCGATCGCGACGGCGCGGCGAGCCGGATCAACTCGTACACCTTTTTCATCGGCTCGGACTTGCCGATGATGTTGGCGTAGGCGTACTTCTCGGACAGTTCCGCTTTGAGCCGTTCGTTTTCGCGCGACAGACGCCGTTGCTCCAGCGCCTTGTTGACGGTGAGGATGACCTCTTCGTTTTTGAACGGCTTCGGAACGTAGTGAAACGCGCCGTGCTTCATCGCTTCGATGGCGCCATCGATCGAGGAGAAGGCGGTGATGATGATGACGGGAAGCGTGGGATTGGAGATGCGGATGGCGCGCAACGTGTCGATGCCGCTGATGCCGGGCAGCATGATGTCGAGGATGACTAGGTCGATGTTGTCATCGACGTCGAGCACCGACAACGCTTCTTCGCCGCTCGAAGCCATGGCCACTTCGAACCCTTCGCGGCGCAGAACGGCATCGAGCACGTCTCGCAGGACTTCTTCGTCGTCGACGATGAGGATTCGCATGAGGGTCAGTGGATTAGTCGATGAGTGGATTAGTGATTCGTGTAACTCGGTACTTAGCAACCTGGAAACCGGGGAAGCAGTAATCAGTGGACCAGCGGATCAGAGCCAACTGCGGCTTCTTCTAATCCACTAATCGACTGTTCCACTGATCCGCTGCCGTTGCCATTCCGCGGCAGTGTAATCGTGAATGTGGCGCCATTTCCGGGGGTGGACTCGACTGTCACGACTCCGTTTGCGGCGTCGAGGATGCGCTTGGTGATGGCGAGGCCGAGTCCTGTGCCGCCCTGACCGCGGCGTGTCGTCACCAGCGGCTCGAAGATCCGGCCGATGATGTCCGCCGGAATGCCTTTGCCGTCGTCCCTGATGCGGATCGAAATATTCGTTTCGCATTCTTCGGCGGTGATCCAGATGTTCCCTTCGTCCGAAACAGCGTCGCGGGCGTTGAGAAGGATGTTGGTCAGCACCTGCTGGAGGTCGTGGAAGTTGCCCTGGACTCGCGTCTCGTTCACCGGCGCAACGTGCACGTGAATGTTCTTCGGCTTGAAGAGATCTTCGTGCAAGGCCACCGTTGCCGTGATCAGCTCACGAACGTTGACGATCTCGCGGGTGCGTGGCCGGTTGGCGATGAGGTCGAGCAGATTGTTGACGAGATGCGACGCCCGGAACGACTGCGCTTCCATCTTCTTGAGCAGCCGGTAGCGCGGATCGTCCGGCTTCGTGTCGGCCAGCAGCAGTTGAGCGTACGAGGAGATCCCGGTCAGCGGCGTGTTGACTTCGTGCGCGACGCCAGCGGCGAGGAGTCCCAGCGATGCCAGACGCTCCTTGTCCTGCAGCTCGCGCTCGAGGCGCACGCGGTCGGTGATGTCGCCGATGACGAGCACGCGCGCGCCGTCCGGCTCGTCTGCGTTCAGCGGACTGGCGGTGATCGTGACTTCCTTCTCCTCGCCGTTGCGGTTCTCGAAGTTCGTCGTAATCGAGCGCGCTTTCGTGCGGCGCATTTCGTCGTACGGCGGGAAGAGCTCGCTCATCGGTTCCTCAGTCGCTTCGAGCGGAACCGCGGCCGGACCAACGCCGCCGATAAGCTCCCAGAATGCGCGGTTCGCCGTCAGGACCGTGCCGTCCGAGGCGACGACGGCGATGGCGGACGACGACGACTCGATGATGTTTTCGTTGTACTCCTTGAGCGCGCGAATCTCTTCCAGTTGACGCCGTAGGCGGCCGTACAAGCGCGAGTTCTCGATCGCCAGCGCCACCGGTGCGCAGAGCGACTCGACAAGATGGAGATCGTCGCGCGACAACGGCTCTTCATTGCGCTTGGTGCCGAGGAGAAGCAGGCCCTGAAGTTCGCCACGGTTGCGCAGCGGAAAGAGGTAGCGATATCCGGTTCGCAGCAATTGCCACGGCAGCTCGCTTCCTTCGGGTAGCCGCGGGTCGGTGAGCACGAGCGGTCCTTCTGACGGCATGGCCCCGAACTCCACAATCGTCGCCCGTCTCGGAATCCCCGCCTCGGCATCATAGATAACGAGCGATGCGCCTTCGCGCGTGAAAAGGTTCATTCGCTGCAGGCCGAGGGCGTCGCGCAAACGTTCGCGCATCATCGAGATCAGCTCGTGGACGTCGTGAAACGTGGCCAGCTCCTGCGCGAACTCGGCGATGGCGCGGCGGTGCTTGTAGCTGTCGCGATAGACCAGCATCTCGATCACCGACTCGATCCGCCCTTTGACCGGAATCAGGACGCCTGCGATCAAGAGGCCCGAGGTGAAGGCCAGGAAGTTCCGCTCCAGTGCGGACCGCTCTTCGATCACATGCGAGAGGATCAGGTTGATCGTGGAGAACGCGATCATGCCGAAGATGAACGTGACCGAGTAGGCCAGGATCTCCTTGATCACGACTTCGACGTCCC
>DATAMS010000614.1:0-8111 GCA_036260495.1 Thermoanaerobaculia bacterium | reverse complement strand
CAGCGACGTCCCTCGATGCGGCGGCAACGATCACCGACAGCGACTCGTTCGATTTCAACACCGGACAGCTGACCGTCACGATCACATCGGGAGCGGCGAGCGGCGACGTGTTGAGCATCACCAATCAGGGGACCTCCGCGGGACAGACCGGCGTGTCGGGATCGAACGTGACCTACGGCGGCACGACGATCGGCACCTGGACGGGCGGCAGCGGCGCCACTGCCCTCACGATCACGTTCAACGCGTCTTCGTCGCCTGCCGCCGCGCAGGCGCTCGCCCGCGCGATCACGTTCTTCAGCAGCGCCGATGCCACGACCTCACGCAGCGTGCAGTTCGCGATCACCGACGGTGACGGCGGCAGCGCGAGCGCGTCGAAGAACATCAGCATCACGCTCGTGGACGATGCGCCGGTCGTTGTATTGCCGGGTGGCGCGGTGAATTACACGGAGCTCGATCCGCCGGCGATTCTCGATGCCGGTGCCACCGTGACGGACGCGGACTCGGCGGACTTCGCGGGCGGCCAGATGCAGGCCGGCTTCGCCTCGAACGGTACGACGGATGACATTCTCGAGATCAGCTCTTCGGGTCTGATCTCAGTGGCCGGCGCAAACGTCAGCTACAACGGCACCCAGATCGGCACGTACAGCGGCGGCAGCGGTGGCACGGCGCTCATCGTCTCGCTGAACGCGTCGTCGAACGCGGCGAACGTTCAGGAGCTTACGCGCCATATCACCTATCGCAATGGCTCGCAGGCGCCGTCCACGCTGCAGCGGACGATCGAGGTCCTCGTCAACGACGGCGATGGGGCAACCAGCACCGCAGCGACAAAGCTGGTCAATGTCACCGGAATCAGCAACGCCCCGGTGCTGACGCTATCCGGAAATGCGGTCTCTTATACCGAAGGGGGATCCGCAGCCGTGCTCGATCCGGCGGCAAGTGTCAGCGACGTCGACTCCAGCGACTTCGACACCGGCTCGCTCGTCGTCGACATCACCGCGAACGGGCAGAGCAGCGATCTCCTCAGCGTAAGGAATCAGGGCACGGGCGGCGGGCAGATCGGGCTCAGTGGATCGGCGGTCACCTACGAAGGTGGGCAGATCGGAACCTTGAGCGGTGGCAGCGGTGCCACAGCGCTCACGATCGCGCTCAACAGTTCGGCCAACGTCGTCTCCACACAGGCACTCGCGCGCAACATCACCTTCAGCAACAGTGGCGACGCGCCGGGAACATCGCGCGCCATCCGCTTCGTGCTGAACGATGGCGACGGTGGCTCGAGTAGCGCACAGATTCTGAATCTCGGCATCACCTCCACCAACGATGCGCCGTCACTCAGTCTCGGCAATCCCTCGCCGTCGTACGTCGAGAATGGCGCGCCCATCGTGATCGCGCCTGCGGCCACGGTAACCGATCCCGACCAGCCATCGGATTTCAGCGGCGGCACCGTGACGGCCGACTTCAGCGAGAACGGCTCGGTCGACGACCGGCTGGCTGTGCAGAACACCGGAACTGGTGCGGGAGAGGTGGGCGTATCCGGCGCGAACGTCACCTACAGCGGCGTCGTCGTGGCAACGACGACCGGGGGAAGCGGTACGACGCCGCTCGTTATCACATTCAACGCCAGCTCCTCGATGACTGCGGTGCAGGCGGTGGTCAGGAACATCACCTACAGCAATGTGTCGGACGCGCCTTCGGTCTCCGGACGCACGATCCGGTTCGTCGTTGCGGATGGACAGGGTGGCACCAGTCCGGCCGGAGTTACCGCGCTGACATTCACCGCGGCGAACGACGCCCCTGTCGTGACGCTGCCAGGCGGTGCGCTCACCTATACGGCAAGTGACGCGGCGACGGTGATCGATTCCGGAGCGACGGTTACTGACGCCGACTCCACGGATCTTGCCTCGGGAACACTGACGGTCTCACTCACGAATGCCACGACGGACGATCGCCTCGAGATCCGCAATCAAGGCCTCTCCGCGGGACAGATCGGAACCTCCGGCTCCAATGTCACCTACGGCGGAACGACGATCGGCACGTACTCGGGCGGAAGTGGAACCGCGGCACTGGTCATCGCTTTCAATCCTGCATCGTCGCCCGCCGCGGCTCAGGCGCTCGCGCAGAACGTCACGTTCCGCAACGTCTCGTCGAATCCGTCGACGGTTGCGCGCGTAGTCAGTTTCGTCATCGATGATGGTGATGGAGGAGTCTCGCCCGCCGCCACGAAGACGATCAACATCAGTTGCCCGGTTACGACGCATTACGGCATCGCATCGACGTCGCCGGTTCTGGTGAATGCGTCAACGCAGATCACGGTTTCGGCGCTGACCGCCGCCAACATCGTCAGCGCGTGCTATGCGGGAACGGTGCATTTCACTTCCAGCGATGCCGGCGCAACGCTCCCTGCGAACTACACATTCACGAACGGCGAAGGATCCCACAGCTTCAACTTCACGATGGTCACGCCGGGCACGCAGACGATCACCGCAGTGGACACGGTGACGGGCTCGATTACAGGGACCTTCGACGTGACCGTTCAAGCTTCGACCAGCACCGCCCTGGTGTCATCCGCGACCTCATCACCACAGGGACAGACTGTTACGTTTACCGCGACGGTGACGTCTCCGGCGAGCGGAACGATCAGTGGCAATGTCACCTTCAAGGATGGTGCGACGGATCTTGGCAGCGTCGCGGTCTCGAACGGCACCGCCGGGTATTCGACGAACGCACTCTCCGTGGGTTCGCACTCCATCACCGCCGAGTACGAGGGGAATGCGTATTTCCTCACGAGCACGTCCCCGGCGGTTACCCAAACCGTGACGACGACCGGTGCCCCTGCCTCGATTTCGGCAACGGCGGCGAGCACGACGAGCGTGTTGGTATCGTGGCCGGCGGTGAGCGGCGCGGCGACGTACGACATTTACCGCAGCGAACTGAATGGCGGATTCGCCCCTGTGGCAACGACGTCCAGCACCTCATTCCTGAACTCAGGGTTGATTGCGAACCGCACGTATCTCTACAAGGTAAAAGTCACGGGCGGATCATCGTTCAGCGCGGTCGATGTGGCGACGACGATCATCTTCACGACGCCGTCGATCACGGCCTCGTCGACGATCGTGCACGCGGTCGATATCACCGAGCTACGCACTGCTGTCAACGCCATGCGTGAGGCGGCGGGTCTTGGAACGGTATCGTTCACCGATTCGTCCCTCGCCGGCGCGACGATCAAAGCCGTACATCTGACGGAGCTGCGCAACGCACTCGACGCGGCACGGCTTGCCATCGGCGTTCCGACCATGAGTTACACCGATCCAACGATCACCGCGACGGCGACTACGATGAAGGCGGCACACATCACAGAGCTGCGCGCGGGCGTGCAATGAGCCGGCGCCGGCCAGGCGGCGATCTGGCCGGCGGGTAGGGGCAGTCTTTTGAACTTGGAATTTGACGACGATCTGGCGACGAGCCGTCGCTTCGATTACCGGCGCACGTGCAATCCGTAGTCGCCGTGGCCACGTTCGCCGGTGTGGCCGGGGTGTTGGTCAATGCGAAGTTTGCCGTGAGCACACCGACGACCGCCGTCACGGTATCGCTGCCGAGAATCCCATTGGCGGTGGGAATGATGCTGGCGACGCCGGAGCTGTTTGTCACCGCCGAACGTGCAGCGTCAGCGGCATCGACGCATCGCGCTTCTCTTGCATCACGATCGCCTTCGTGAACCGGAGCGTCTTGCCGTCGAAGCTCCACTTACCATCGCTGCAGCGCGAGCCTTCTTCGATCGGCTGCCCGGCACGTATGCGTAGCGCGTTCGCGGTGGCCTCGCGCTCGGCGCGGTAGCGAAAAACGCGTTGCCATCCGATGTCGATCGTGCCGTTCGGATCCTTGCGATCCGCGGGCTCGATCACACGATTGAGCTCGCAGTCAGTCGCTCGCGCGAGCTCACCGGCGAGAATGCGATCCCGCTCGATCCTTTCGGCAAACGGTTTCAGCGGAAACATCTGCTCCTTCCGCCTCCGCCAATTCTCGAACTGCAGCGTCTCGATCAGCGCCCGCACGAGGTCGCGGTCCTGCACCTCGGCGAACCACGCCGGCACCGGAAGCGGCATCTTCCACGCCACGGCGTTGATCGTGCGCGTCATCGACATCGCCACGGCCCGCAGGATGACGTGCGGATGTGCGTGGAGCGATTTCGTCAGGTTCCACGCCGCGTGCAGGTCATCCCACGCGGCCGGGTCGTGCGTACGCGCGTGCCCGAGTGCGCTCGCGACGAGGATGCGCATGAGCGACAGGTGCATCGCCACCTTTCCCAACAGACCGCCGTGCTGCTGCAGGAGGTCGCGATCCCAGACGACTGGCTCGCGCAGCAGCAGATCGCGCATCGCGGAGATATCCGGGATCGCGGGCGGTTCGGCGATCGTGAGCTCGCCGCGCGCGATCTCATCGCGAACGTATGCCCTGACACCGCCGCTCTCCGCGATCGAGCCAGCGAGCGCCGTCAGCTTCCGCGCGGCGTCATTCTCGCGTTGTGGCGGATAGCGATCGGGGACCGCAGCGAGCGTCCCCAGGCCGTCCGGCCACGGCCGCGCCGCCGCAGCGTCGACCTTATCTCCCGCCCAGAACCACGACGCGACATAACCCACCGCGGCCAGGGCGACAATCAGGATCAGCGCTTTTTTCATAAGGCAAGCACCGCGCGCCGGAGGTGTCGGAGCCTGGCACTTGATTGTCGATCGAGTGTCAAGACTTGCGAATCGTTCCCGCCAGCATGAGCGCGACCGCGCCGTCCTGAAGCGCCTGAAATCCGCGTGAGACCTCGGTGACCGTATGCGTGTTGATGGCGAGCGGGATGTGTACAAGGAAGAACCAACTGATGAGCATGATCCCCGACAGCGTCGCCGCCAGCAGCGCCGTTTGCGGCACAAGAAGTCCGATTCCTCCTGCGATTAGCGCGACCGCAGCAAAGTAAGTCCAGAACATATGTCCGGGAATCCACGGCGGGATCAGGCCCGCGACGTACTTGGCGTAGGGGAAATGCAGCGCGCCGCAATAAGCCATGAACGCGCCGAGCGCCAGCGGCACGAAGCGCGACAACTTTTCGAAAACGCGGTCGACGGAACTGGCTCCCTCGCGGGGAACCACCGTCAGTCCCACGCCGCTGAGGATCGCCAGGATCATCAGAGGATCAACCCAAACGTATCCCATCGAAGCGTTCGGAATCGCGACCCTCAGGCTGAATCCAAAGAACAACACGAGCAGAAGAATCGCAAGCACAATGGCCGCCGCGGTAACCGTTCTTCTTACAAGTAACGCCACGCCGATGAGAATCAGCACTACGCCAAGTAGGTAAGCCTGGCACGGCTGAACATGGGCAGGATTCAACGGCACGAGGTTCACGAAGCGCCCCGTGACGAGTTGATAGATCCCGGACGCAACGACCGACAGCGCGAAGAGGAGACGGCCGATACGCAATTGCAGCGAGGGCGTTCCGAGTTCGTTCATTTGCACGAAAAGGTAGCAGGTTGCCCTCTCACGATGAGGTCCAAAACGGTGACGGTTGTGAGCATCAGCGAATGCACGTAGGTCGGACTCTCCAGTCCGACAATTCTCTCGGTCCCGATCACGCGGCAGCAGCAAACGGTCCTGGCTCGATCGTGTTACGCCATCCTCACGACTGGCCACGCGCGAGGTCTGCGGGGACAGACACGTGATCGTGCACGACCAGCCAGACGCCATCGATTCGCCGGAAGCACGCAGTCCAGCGCACCCATAAATCGGTGACATGACCATTGGCCAGCGTTCCGTTCACGTGGTTCAGACTGTGAACGAATGCCAGCTCACTGTTCGTGATGACGCTCAATTCATGGATCTCGTAGACGACCGGACCAGCAAAGGTGACGAAGAATTCTTGCCACGCTCTCCGTTTCTTGTCAGTCCCGATGTATCGCAGCGGTAGATTCAGATCGAATGAAACGATGGTGGGTGCATAAAGAGACATGACGCGGTCGATGTCCTTCGCGCCAATTGCCTTCGCATAGTCCTCAACGCGCTGTCGTACTTCGGTTTCTGCCACTGTGCCCTCCCTTCCATAGCTTTGTTTCTCCGGTCTTCGCGTCAATGCTGACGGCGCGCCAGCCTGCGTGGCCGCAGTCTGGAACCGCAGCGAGGCATGCACGTCGGAAGGAGTGCGGTCGTCTCGACCGCGGGCACTCGGGCGTCTCGCCCGAGTGCGATCAGGGCGGAGGTCCGAATTCGATGGCACGAAGTACGGCTTCGGCTCTTCGGAAGATCCGCCCGAGGCTTGCGCGACAAAAACTGCGAAGCCGTGCTTCACGCAAGCAAGAGGGCGGCTGATTTTCAACCTCCACCCTGACAGCACTCGGGCGGGACGCCCGAGTGCCCGCGTGCGAGATGCACGCACTCCTTGGTTGAATCCGGACTCGCGATTCACCGCTGTTTTCCGTTGAACACGTAGCGCGGATATTCGTCCCTCGCTGCCGCCGCTGCGGACAAATCGATGTCAATCGTCACGAATGGCGCCTCGGCGGTCGTCAGCGCAAGGATGGTTCCGGACGGATCGATGATCCATCCGACGCCGCCGCATGCGCCGGTTGAATCGACGCGGTTGGAGGAGAGGCTGAAGGCGCCGGAGCGCACCGCTGCCACCACGCCGATCGATAGCCATTTGGCCGTGGTCGCGGCGGCCGTTGCCCGAGGAGAGAGAATGACGGGCACGTTGCGGGCGGCGTAAGCGGCGTAGGTTTCGACGGCCCACAGTTCCGTGCAGATGTTGAGGCCGAACGACCAGGTGCCGGCGTCGTATTCGGTGAAGTGGGCGTCGCCGCGGTCGAACCAGCGCGCTTCCCAGCCGCCCGGTTCATCGGGGAGGTAGAACTTGCGGCGCAGGGGCGCCAGCTCGCCCGAGGCCGACCAGAAGAATCCCTGGTTGAAGCGCCGCTCGTCGATGGTGATGGGACGCGTTCCGACTACGTGCGCGACGCGCAATTCGCTGAGGCGATGGCGCCATTGCTCGCTTCGTGTTTCCGCCGCCGACCAGCGAACGGCGTCGAAGTGCTCGTCTTCCCAGAGCGGATCGACCATCGCCAGCTCCGGCAGCAGCACCAGCTCGGATGCGTGACGCACCGTGTGCTCGCAGAGTGCGGCCCACGCGGCGGCCAGCGCTGCTGGCTCGTGCGGCAGTTCACAGACGGTGACGCGCATGCTGATTTCTACCAGACGCGCACGCGCGCCGCGGGCTCGAGGTAGAGCCGCTGCCCGGGGCGCGCGTCGAATGCGTCGTACCACGCATCGAGATTGCGAACGGTGTCGGCGCGGTAATCCTCCGGCGCGTGATCGTTCGTCGCGATCTGTTTGCGCATGGCCTCTTCGCTGATCTTGCGGCGTTGCGTCTGCGCGTAGGCGATGAAGAATTCACGATCCAGCGCCCGCACGTAGTTTTTGTCCGCCGCTCGTTTGCCGATGGTCTTGTGGAATGCGTCGAGTGCCGCGGCGAGGCCACCGAGGTCGGCGATGTTTTCGCGGAGGGTCAGCTTCCCGTTGATCGAAAGGCCGGGCAGCGGCTGGTACGCTGAGAACTGATCCGCCAGTGGTTGCGTCAACGCCTCGAAGTGCTGCATGTCTTCGGGCGTCCACCAGTGCCGCATCCGGTGCTCGGTGTCGTAATCGGCTCCGAGCGTGTCGATGTAGTGCGTGAGGTCGTGCCCGATGAGCGCCCCAACGGAACCGTAGGCCGCGGCGTCGGACGACGCGTGATCGTACTTCGGCGGCTCCAGCAACGCGGCATCCATGACGTATGAGTTCTGCTGAAACACGAGCAGCGCGGCGACGGTCTGCGGCGCGCTGTACCAATACTTCAGATTGACGGGCGTCCCGAGTCGGGTGAGGGCGTTGCGGTAGGCGCGGGTGGAGACGCGTTGGAGGTTGCCGAGCGGGTCGCTTGGGTCGATCGTCAGCGACGAGTAATCCTCCCATTGATCGGGATATCCGAGTCCGACATACAACGTTTTCAACTTCTCCAGCGAGCCGGCTTTGGTGGCTGGCGACATCCACGTCGCGGCTTCGACGCGTTTGATGAGCGCCGCGCGGACGTTGTCGGAGAT
>DATAMS010000603.1:0-23336 GCA_036260495.1 Thermoanaerobaculia bacterium | reverse complement strand
AGGCAATGATCGCGCGGCTGACGATCAAGACCGGCATCGGCGGCGTGGCGCGCTACGAGAACGACTACTACTTTCAGGTTTCGAAAGACGTCCAGAACGTGGCCGGCAATCCGTGGATCGTCTGCACGCTTTCGGTCGCGCACTGGTACGCGATGCAGGCGCAAACGACTGCCGAGTTGCAGAAGGCGATCGACATTTTGCAGTGGGCTTGCGATCGCGCGCTGCCGAGCGGCGTGCTGGCCGAGCAGCTCGATCCCTACACCGGCGCGCCGCTCTCCGTCGCGCCGCTGACGTGGAGTCACGCCGCCTTCGTGCTGGCCACGCACGTCGTTGCACGTCGCGCAATCGAACTGGCGGAAAAAAGCTGACGATGGTTCGGCGCACCCGGCTTCGCTCGCGCGTGTGGCTCCTGACGGCGGCGTTTGCGCTCGTGCTTTTCGGGATTACGTTTGGTCTGAGCTGGCGTGCGCAGGTGGCGCAGAACCGCTGGAGCCGGCTCGTCGGCGTCGAGACGCGCGCGATCGCCACGCTCGAAGAATTGATCCGCGCGCAAAACGCGTATCGCGCGCATGCCGTCGCCGGCGACGCATCGCGCTACCGCATCGTCGCGCAACTCCTCGAATCGGATTCGTTGTCGACAATCGACACGGCGGCGTTGCGGCGCAGGATGGAAACGTTTCGCAGCGCGATCGCGGACACGACCTCGCAACCCAACGAGATCGATACCGAGTCGCTGCGCGTGGTGGCCGAAGCGCAGAGGATGATCGACGAGCGAAAGCGGGAGATCGCGCGGCAGTTGCCGATGCTCGAGCGCGAATCGCGTGAGCTGATGACCGCTGGAATGGCCGTTGCCTGGATCGTCGTCATCTGCAGCTTCGCGGCGGTGCAGGTGACGCTGCGCAAAGTGGTGCGCCCGCTCGAAGACCTTTCCCGCGCTGCCGACCTTATCGCCGCCGGCGAACTCGGCGCGCGCGCCCGCGTCGCAGGCGATCTCGAGATCGCCAACCTGGCCGCGGCCGTCAATCACATGGCGGACGAGTTGAAGGCGCACGCGCGGACCGACGAGCTGACGAACCTGCCGAATTTCCGCGCCTTCCGCGAGCGCATCGACCTCGAGATCGACCGCGCCAGCCGCTACCCGGAACACGTCGGCATCCTCATCCTCGATCTCGATCGCTTCAAGAAATACAACGACACCTACGGCCACCTCGCTGGGAACGACGCGTTGCAGCGCGTGGCGCGCGTGATCCGCGAGACGGTGCGATCGGTCGATTTCCCCGCGCGCTACGGCGGCGAGGAGTTCGCCGTGATCGTGCCGCAGATCGATGCCGCATCGCTGGCCGCGATCGCCGAACGAGTCCGCGAAGGGGTCGAGTCGATGCCCGCGCCGAAAGATGGCGCCGCCGTAACAGTCAGCATCGGCGCGTCGATCTTTCCTGATGACGGCAAGGCCGTCGATGTTCTCTTTCGCATTGCCGACGAGCGTTTGTACGCGGCGAAGAAGGCGGGGCGGAATCGAGTGGTCGTCGGATCGAAAGAACTGGCAAAAGTCCTTTGAACCACAAAGACACAGAGATCGCAGAGGTTTTCTCTGTGTCCTCTGTGCCTCTGTGGTTAAGCCTTTAAGAACGCGTTGACACGCAGACGCCAACGCGCCACGATCGCGCATGACCATCGTCCCTGCCCGAGACGAATCGGTGATCGAATTCACCACCCGCGCTGTTCTCGCCGGCATCTTCTTCGGCATTCTCTTCGGTGCCGCCAACGCCTACCTCGGATTGAAAGTCGGATTGACCGTCTCGACGTCGATCCCGATCGCGGTGCTCACCGTCGCGCTCTTCAAGCTGATGCCGGGCCGTCGCGATGGCGTGATCCTCGAAGCGAATCTCTCGCAGACCATCGGCTCGGCCAGCTCGTCGCTCGCCACCGGAACGATCTTCACGATTCCGGCACTCTTCCTTTGGGGCATGGCGCCGCCGTTCTGGCAAGTGGCGATCCTCGCACTCCTCGGCGGATTCCTCGGCATCGCCGCGATGGTTCCGCTGCGCCGTCTGCTGATCGTGAAGTCGGCCGCCGAGCTGCCGTATCCGGAAGGAACTGCGTGCGCCGAGGTGCTGCGGGCGACGACGGTGGGGCGGTCGGGTGGGAAGTGGATCTTCATCGGACTCGCTGCCGGCGCCGCGATCAAACTCGCACTCGGCGCATTTATGCTGCTTCCCTCGGGACTTGCGATGCATCTGCCGGTGCTTGCCAAAGCGGAGCTCGCGCTCGAGATCGCCCCCGCGCTTCTCGCCGTCGGTTACATCCTCGGCTACAAACCCTCGGCGATCATGGTTTCGGGAAGTCTGATCTCGGCGATCGTGCTGACGCCGCTGATCGCCACGTTCGGCGCCGGTCTGACGGCTCCGATGTTGCCGGAAATGAAAGTGACGATCGCGGCGATGACGGCGGCGCAGATCTGGTCGCGCTACGTGCGCTACATCGGCGCGGGCGCGGTGGCCGCGGCAGGAATCGTGGCGGTGATCAAAGCGCTGCCGACGATGGCCAGCTCGTTCGCCGCAGTGATGCGCGGACTGCGCGGCGGCGGGTTGCAGACGATCGACGGCGAACTCACACCGCGCACCGATCGCGATGTGCCGTCATGGATCGTCGTCGCCGTTCCGCTGGCGGTGATCATCACGCTCGTCGCGGTCCCCGGATTGCTCGCCGGAAACATGGCCTTCGTGCCGCGCCTCGTCGCAGCGATCGGCGTGGCGATCTTCGGCGTCTGCTTCGTCGTCGTATCGTCGCGCATCGTCGGGTTGATCGGCGTGTCATCGAACCCGACCTCGGCGATGACGCTC
The DNA here is from genome assembly GCA_036260495.1 of Thermoanaerobaculia bacterium. GTDB lineage: Bacteria > Acidobacteriota > Thermoanaerobaculia > Gp7-AA8 > Gp7-AA8 > JADGNZ01. The sequence goes on along the minus strand of DATAMS010000603.1, from coordinate 20,493 downwards.
GTGACGTTGCTCGGTGCATCGGTCGTCTTCGTGTTGTGCGGCTGGACCGATCCATCCGCGCGCGCCGCGATTCTCACGGTCGGAACGGTCGTCTGCATCGCCGCATCGAAAGCCGGCGACATCTCGCAGGATTTGAAAACCGGATTCATCGTCGGCGCCACGCCCGCGAAACAGCAGTTCGGCCAGTTCCTCGGCGCCGCCTGCGCCTGCTGGGCCATCGCCGGAACGGTGCTGCTCCTCGGCAAAGCCTTCACGTTCGGTTCGCCCGATCTTCCCGCGCCGCAGGCAACATTGATGAAGACCGTCATCGAAGGCGTGCTCTCCGGCTCGCTGCCGTGGGCGCTGGTCGGCACCGGCTCCGCGCTCTCGATCTGCGCGATCATCGCCGGCCTCCCCGGCCTCTCCTTCGCCGTCGGCATCTATCTCCCCCTCGGCACTCTCGCTCCAGTCTTCGCCGGCGGCATCGTGCGGCGCATGGTGGACGCGAAGCGCGATGCAAAATCGCTCGACAGCGATCCCGGAGTCCTCGCCGCCTCGGGGATGATCGCCGGCGAAGGCCTGGTCGGCGTCCTCATCGCCTTCCTCGTCGCCGCGTCCGGAAAGTTCCCGCGACTCGCCAGCGCGCTGGCGAGCTTCCACTTCGCCGCGAAGGACTTCACATGGCTCAAAGGCTCCATCGCGATCATCACCGGCATCGCCATCGTGATCGCCATCTGCGCGTTGCTGTATAGCGCGGGACGCTCAGCAGCGGTGGAGGGTACAACAGCGGTCGAGATGTAGACGAGCCGGTGCTCTAGAATCGGCACGAGAAGGAGGCTCAGTGAACAGATTGTCATGGGCAAAGTTCGGCTTCTGGGCGTTACTGTCCGTGTTGCTGATCATCGATGCTTTCTGGCAGTGGCGCACCTCCGGCCATTTCGTCCCGATTCCGATACTTCTTCTGCCTCTTCCTCTGGTTGCATCCGGCCGCGCCTTCGCGAAAGCGCGCAAGCCTTTCACAGTGTCGCAGTAGGACTGTCATGAAACGTACATGGACGATCATCGCCGTAAGCGATGTGCCGGCCAGCTTCAAGTGGTACCAGTCCTTGCTTGGCCTGCCAGAGACCACTCCCGCCCACGACTACTTCGGTCAAATCCTCGACGCGGATGGAACGGTCTTGCTCTGCCTTCATCAATGGGGCGCGCACGATCATCCATCGTTGACGAGTCCGGACAACGCGACACCCGGCAACGGCCTCCTCTTGTTCTTCCGCGTCGATGATTTCGACCTGGCATTTCCGAGGGCACGCGCGCTCGTTGCTCAACTCGAAGAGGAGCCGCACACGAACCCGAACACCGAGACGCAAGAGTTCTCGCTCCGAGATCCGGACGGGTACTACGTCACGATCAGTGCACTCTCTCCGCTGTGAAGAGCATAGATTTCGCGCGAAGCGCTTGGAGTGCGGTAGCGCCAGCTACCGCTTTCAAAAGGCCGCGAAAATTCAGAAGCCGGCTTTCCTCCGACCTGTCGAACTACTCGGGGTTCCCGAGTTTCAAAGCGGTGGCTGGCGCCACCGCACTCCAAAGCGCTTCGCGCGAAATGGTCTGATCGAGCAGCCAGAGAGAGATCGCGTTAGAATTATGCCGAAGTGGCCGACCGGACCTTGCCGCGGTTCGCGACCTCGTCCGGCAGCATCGATATTGGTCTCCTCCTACGCGGCCGAGGAACTGGAAAATGACGAACTCGACATTCTCGACCTCGAAAGCATCGTCCTCACGGGCAAAATCATCGAGCATCAAAAAGACCGCAGGACGGGCGAAGCAAAGTACGTCATCCGCGGCGTCACGCTCGACAACGCCGCCGGCTGCGTCGTCGCGAAGTTCGACTCAATCGGACGCGCAGTCATTATCACCGTCTACCTCGAGTGAGCCGTGCGCGTTTTGCGGAAACGCCGAGGTATCACTTCGGCACGTCACAAGGAGCTACGGTAGCGGCGCGACTCTCCTCGTGATCGAGAACATTCCGATGTTTTCCTGCCCGAGGTGCGGCGAGAGTTACTTCACGGCCGAAACGCTGCATGAGGTATCGCGAATCAAGGCGAAACGGCGCAGCATGGCTGCTGTGCGGCCAGTTCCCGTCGCGGTCTTTCCGAAGCGCCCGAGCGCGGCTGCGTAACTATAACTAACGACTTCGATCCCGCGCGACCTCGGAACTCCAAATCCGGCGCAGCGCGGCGCTACGCCGACGGTAATCGCGGTGATGGACGCCCGCGCACAGCGAATACCTCCGTGAACACGCCCATTGCCAATCCGCAGATCAGCCCGACCCACCCGATGCCTCGGAAGAGAACACCCTGAAGATAGAACTCAGTCGGGTGAACGAAGCGCGTGAGGGTCAACACGGCTCCCCGGTCGGCGAATGGCTGTGTCACAGCACGGTTCTGAACGCGTAACGTGTAGGACCCTCTTTGTAGTGCTATTTCGACGTCGGCCGAATAGAGATCCGTCGAGCCCCGCCCACCTGCGCGGAACTTGGTGATGACGAACTTCCGAGTAGGGGTTCCCGGGCGCGCGATCGAGATTTCCAGGTCGCTCGACACCGGAGGCAGGTCTTCAATTGCAGTGTCTGCCGACTTCATCGGGACACTCGCTTCGAACCGAAAACTGCCGGAGGTGGTGATGTCGAATCCTTCCTCAACGGACAGCGCTGGGCCAGGAATCGGCAATTCAACGGGCGCCCAGTTCCAACTGCTAGCGAGGTAGAACGCGCCAGCGAAGGAAAGTGAAGAAGCCGCGAGCATGAGTATCGAGGCGAGTCGGAGTGCTCGGATCATGTCGAAGGCCTACATCTGCCTACGCGTGCGCGAGTCGCGGCGCAGTCGCGTCCCCGAACGCCTCGTACCAGAACTTGGCCATGATGTTCTCGGCGAGTTGCAGGCGGTAGTCGGCGGAGCCGCGGACGTCGCTGATTGGTTTGATTTCGGCGCGGGCGAGGCGGCCGGCTTGTTCGAACGTTTCGAGCGTTGCGGACTTGCCGGTCAGGAAGGCTTCCGTGCGCGGGAGGCGGATCACGGTTGGGGCCACGCCGCCGTATGCGATTCCGGCGCGGTCGATGCGATCGCCGGTCATGGCCAGACGGATCGCGGCGGTGAAGGCGGAGATGTCGAGGTCTTTGCGTCGCGAGACTTTGTAGAGCTTGAGCGTGTCGTGAACGATGGAGAGTCGGACGCGCGTGATGATCTCGTCGGGTTGGAGATCGAATTTGCGGTATCCGAGGTAGAAGCGGTCGATGGGAACGGAGCGGGTGCCGGCGTTCATCTCCAGCATGGCGCCGGCGACGAAGAGGTAGGGCAACGTATCGCCGATCGGAGAGCCGTTGGCGATGTTGCCGACGAGTGTTCCGGCGTTCTTGATCTGCGGCGAGCCGAAGATGGCCAGGATGCCGGCGAGTTGAGGTATACGATCGGCGATGAACGTTTCGAAATCCGCGAGGCTCGTGTTCGCGCCAACGACGATCGTGCCGTTTTCTTCGCGAAGCTCGCGCAACGAATCGATCTTCGCCAGCGACAGCAGCGCGGGCGCCTGGTAGCGGCGCTTGTTGACCCAGACGCCGACGTCAGTGCCGCCTTGCACGATCGTGCAGCCGGGATGATCGCGTTTGAATGCGATTGCTTCCTCGAGCGTGGCCGGCGCGCAGAAAGTGCCGACCTGCACGGAGTCGTTTGCGTCGGGCAGAGACGGATAACGATCGCGCATCTTCGCGGCTGGCGCGCCGTCAACCGCCAGCGCCGCTTTGATGATCGGCTCGTAGCCGGTGCAGCGGCAGAGGTTTCCGGTCAGTCCGTCGCGAACTTGTTTTTCGTTCACACGATCGCAGACTTCGAACATGCCTGCCATCGCCACGACGAAGCCCGGCGTGCAATAGCCGCACTGCGCACCGTGACACTGCACCATCGCTTCCTGCACGGGATGCAGCGATTTCTCTTCGCGCAAACCTTCGACGGTCACGATCGATGAGCCGTCGAGCTGCGCGAGGTTCAGGATGCAGGAGTTGACGGGGCGATAGTCATCATTGGCCGCGCGGCGTGTCAGGACCGTACACGCGCCGCAGTCCCCTTCTTCGCACACGATCTTCGTGCCGGTGGCGGCGACGTCCTGGCGCAGATAGTTTGCCAGCGTGTCGAACGCGGCGTCGCCGTCGATGCGATGCGGTTTGCCGTTGATGTGGATGAGGATGTGGTCGCGCATGATTTGAAGAAAACCAGTTTCACGCGGAGACGCGGAGGTACGGAGAAAACCTTCGCGTCTTCGCGCCTCCGCGTGAAACGTTTCTAACGACCGCAACTACAGCCGCACGATTCCGTTGTACGTCTCCGGGCGGCGGTCGCGATAGAACTGCCATGTGTTGCGCACTTCGCGGATCTTGTCCATGTCCAGATCGGCGGTGACGAGGGCATCAGCATCACGCGGACCGACGGCGAGCATCTGGCCGCGCGGATCGCAGAAGTAGCTCTGTCCGTAAAACTCGCCGATGTTCCACGGCGCTTCGAAGCCGACACGGTTGATGGCGCCGATGAAGTAGCCGTTGGCGACGGCGTGCGCCGGCTGCTCGAGCTTCCAGAGATATTCGCTGAGCCCGGCCACAGTGGCCGAGGGATTCATCACGATCTCGGCGCCCGCAAGCCCGAGCTCGCGCGCGCCCTCGGGGAAGTGACGGTCGTAGCAGATGTAGACGCCGACCTTCGCGTAGGCGGTCTCGAACACCGGGTACCCGAGGTTGCCGGGGCGGAAGTAGAACTTCTCCCAGAAGCCGGGCGCGACGTGCGGGATGTGGTTCTTGCGATACTTGCCGAGGTACTTGCCATCGGCGTCGATGACGGCGGCGGTGTTGTAGTACACGCCGGTCTCTTCGACTTCATACAGCGGCACGACGATGACCATGTTGTACTTCTTCGCGTACTCCTGCATGAGCTGCGTGGTCGGTCCGTCAGGGATTTTCTCGGTGGAGTCGTACCAGCGCGTGGTCTGCTCCGCGCAGAAATACGGGCCGGTGAAGATCTCCTGCATGCAGAGGATCTGCACGCCTTCAGCTCCGGCCTGATCGATGTATTTGAGGGTGCGCTCGGTCTGAGCCTCGCGAATCCGGTCGAGCGATTCGGTCGTTTCGCAGGCAAGAGACGTTTGAATCAAACCACCTTTGACGATTCGGGACATGTTTGTTCTCTCCGATTTTGGTTGGCGGATTATACGGCTTGCGCGCGGGCGCACGGCAGCGCGGATCGGTTCGGCCGGCTTGGCAGCCCGCGGCTCGGTGACGCGGTACGTCTTGAATGAAACCTGGGGACGCTCAGTGGCGACGATGATCGCGGGCGGCGGAGGCTCGGGCGAAGGCGTCGGTTCCGGCGCCGGTTGGGGCTCGGGCTCTGTAATCGGGACAGGCTCGGGATCGGCGTCAGGGAGCGGCTCGGGATCGGTGTGCGGAGGGATATCGGGCCTGGCGGGCGGCTCCCGCACAGTTTCGGGAGTGTCGTCTACCGCCGGTTCTACGTAGGTCGGACTCTCAGTCCGACTACTCACGATAGCAACCGCGCCCGTGACGTCCATCGATGACGGCTTTGGGGCCGATACTTCGCTCGCAGGTTTCGCGAAGGTCTCATTCTCGGTTTGAATGGACGCTGCGTCGGACTGGAGAGTCCGACCTACGTTCGCTTCGCGATCGACGTTCCCTTCATCCTCGGCACTCGTCACGTATCCCGCGACGACTGCAGCTTTCTTTTTTTGAAGATCGGTGACCGGTTGCTCGCCGGCGACGATGATCGTTGGCTGCGTTGGTTCCGGCGGTGGCTGCGGCTCGGGCTTTGGTTGATGTTCGGGCTCAATGATCGGGAGCGGCTCAGGATCCGCGTCGGGTAATGGTTCGGGATCGGTGACTGGGATCGGAACAACATCAGGAGATGGATCGAAGTGTCGTTGGGCAACCGTCTCGCGCGTCGCGTTCTTCTTTCGAAGCGACGCGCCGGCCACGAGCACGGCTACTGCGGCGCCGCCGAGGATGAGTAGCGTGATCATGCCGGGGCGGGAGTTGCTTCCGCGATTCCGCGCGGAGGCATGGCCTTCATCAGAATGAGGTGCGTCACCGCGGCCACGCCGAAGCCGATGAACCAGGCGTAGTCGTAGAGTGGGCGGAGGGCGGGAACGACGAGGCCGATCCATGCTGCGGTGCATCCGAGGAGGGTGGCGATGACGGCGCGCCAGTTCCAGCCGGCGGCGTATCGGTATGCGCCGTCGGTGCGATAGAGATCGCCGAGGACGAGGTGCTTCTTTCGCACGATCCAGTAGTCGACGATCATCACGCCGCCGATTGATCCGAGTCCGCCGGAGTAACCCAGGAGCCAGGTGAAGATGTAGCCGGAGGGATCGGCGAGGAGGCGCCACGGCTGCATCGCAATCGCGAGCAATCCGGTGATCAGGCCGCCCGTGCGGAATGAGATCCACTTCGGGAAAGCGTTGGCGAAGTCGTTCGCGGGCGAGACGACGTTGGCGGCGATGTTGACCGACAGCGTGGCGATGACGACGGTGAACATTGAGATGGCGACGACGAGCGGCTGCTTGAATTGCGCGACGAGCTTGAGCGGATCCCACAGCTCGTTGATGCCCATCGTCGGATAAATGACGACGGCGGCCGAGGTGATGATGACGCCCATCGCCGCGAAGACCGTCATCGTCGTCGGCAGAGCCACCGTCTGGCCGATGGCCTGCTCGCGCTGGCTGCGGCCGAAGCGGGTGAAGTCAGGCATGTTCAGCGACAGCGTGGCCCAGAAGCCGATCATCGCCGTCAGCGACGGGATGAAGATCGGCCGGAACTGCGCCCACGTTTCGAACTTGCCTTTCTCGTGCAGCAAGTAGCCAAGTCCGTGCGCGCGCCAGACGGCCCAGCCGAGAAGGAGCGCAGTCATGACTAGAACGAAGGGCGCCGCCCAGTTTTCGAAACGCCGCAGCAGGTCCATGCCGCGGTAGATGATCAGGATGTTCAGCGCCCAGAAGAGCAGGAACGAGATCCACTCGGTCGTCGGATGTCCCGCGAAGTTGCCGAGCAGTGACGGCCACGCGGGAAGGATCGAAGTGAAGAACGTGTGCAGCGCCTCGCCACCGATCCACGCCTGAATGCCGAACCAGCCGCAGGCGACGATGGCGCGCATGAGCGCGGGCAGATTCGAGCCGATCGTGCCGTAGCTGGCGCGCGCGAAGACGGGAAAGGGGATGCCGTACTTGGTGCCGGCGTGCGAGTTGAGGAGGATCGGAACGAGGACAATGGTGTTGCCAACGAGGATCGTGAGCAGCGCCTGCCACCAGTTCATCCCCGCGCCGATGAGGCCCGACGACATCATGTAGGTCGGGATGCAGTGGGCCATGGCGATCCAGAGCGCGGCGTAGTTGTAGGTGGTCCAGTTCCGCTGCGAGACGGGCACCGGCGCGAGGTCGTGGTTGTAAAGCGCGCTGGTGCGGATGCCTTCGTCTGAGCGAAGCTCGACACGTCCGTCTTCGTGTTGAATGACTGCATCAGTCATCGATCGCCTCCCGTGCGGGTTCCCAAAATGAGGGAAAGGGCGACATTCTGCCATAGGCGGTTTGCGGGGGGTCGGGAGTGGGGAGTGGTCGATGAACCAAGGCATCCGGAGGCCGCGCATCACTGGCCATGCGAAAGCTCAGGCTGCCGCTATCATCGCTTCGTGAAGCTTCCCAGGCACGCCGCCGCGTCCGTTCTCTTCGTCGTCCTCGCCATCTTCATGACGTGGCCGCTGCTTCTCAACCTCAATCGCGCCGTTGCTTATCCGGGCGATCCTTACATCAACACCTGGATCCTCGATTGGGACTGGCACGCCACGTTTCATCAGCCCGGACGGCTCTTTCAGGCGAACATCTTCTATCCGGCGAAATACTCGCTCGCCTTCAGCGAAAACCTTTACGGAATCGCGGTCGTTCTTTTTCCGCTGCGCGCCGTCGGTGTGCCCCCGCTCACCGCGTACAACGTGGCCATGCTCCTCGGGTTCGCAATGTGCGGATTCTTCGCTTACCTGCTGGCGAGGGAAGTGACGGGCAGTACTGCAGGCGCCATTGCGGCGGGGATTTTCTATGCGTTCGTTCCCTTTCGTTTCACACACTCATCGCACGTGCAATACGTCTGGGCTGGAACGCTGCCGCTGCTTCTTTATGCGCTGATTCGATATGCGCGAGTTCCCGACTGGCGACACGCCTTCCCCTTCGGTGCCGCCTTCTTGTGGAACGGACTGTCGAACGTTCATTTCTTCTTCTTCGGCAGTATCGCCATTCTGATGACGATTGCATTGTTGCGGCCGCCGCTCCAGCGTATTGCGGTCACCTTAACGGTGGCGTTGTTGCTGCTCGCGCCGTTTCTTTATCCGTATCACCAGGCATCGAAACTGTATGGGATGGAGCGATCGTGGGACGAGACATTGAGTTACTCCGCGCAGCCGTCCGATTGGCTTGTCGATAACTTCACGCATCGTCCATACCCGACGCATAGCGATCCCACAGTCAACCCGGAACGATGGCTCTTTCCTGGCGCGCTGGCGCTCTGTTTCGCGCTGCTGGCAATCGCGTCCCGTCAGTGGAAACCGTTGGCATTGGGATGGAGCTGGGTCGTCCTCGGATTTATCGGCTCACTTGGACTGCACACGCCCTTTTATCGATTTCTCTTCAACTACATACCGGGATTTCACGCCATTCGGGCGCCGGCGCGCTGGGTTGTGATTACGCACGCCGGCCTGGCGCTGCTCGTCGCGATCGCCGTCGCCTGGATTGCAAAACGAGCGGTGTGGGCTGGCTGCGTTGCATCGATTGCGTTCATCGCCGAACTGCACGCCCCGATTCGCTGGTACATGGCGCCGGCCGTCGTGCGCCCAGTCGATCGCTGGGCGGCGACGGTCCGTCCGCACGCCATTGCCGAGTTGCCGATGTCCGATCAGAACGATGAATACGGAGTCATGCTCAACGCCACCGTGCATCACCGCCCGATCGTCAACGGTGTCTCCGGCTTCGCGCCGCCCGAGTACGTCAAGCTCGCGTCGCTCGCGCGAACGTGGTCGGACGACCTCGTGCCGGAGCTCGCTCGCATCGACGTCACACACGTGATCGTTCGAGGCGTCGGCCTTGATGCTCCCGGCCGCGCCTGGCTGACCCGCATGGTCGATCGCGGCCTCCTGGGCGTCGTCCGCCGCTTTGACGATGGCGCCTGGGGCGATTGGGTTTTCCGCGTTGGCGTGCGAGGTGATTCGCCGGAGCTGCGGTCGATGCTGGGTGGTCACGTGACGTACAACGAGTCGACATTCGGCGCACTCGTTCTGCCTACGGGACATGAGCCGCTCAAAGGACGGACGACCTTCTCCGGCGTCGCGTTGTCGCCGTTCGGCGTGCGCGAGGTGAACCTCCTCTTCAACAACGGCATGGTTCGCTATCCGGCAACGCTCATCGCCGATCCGGCCACGAGTCGCTGGTATCGCTTTTATGACGCCACTACGAAGCCGTCGTACTCGCGGACGTTTGCCGCGCGGCCTGCAAATGTCCGGCTTCTTACGGACGTTCAGGTGGAGATTGTCGATGGGCGCGGTGAGCGAACTCTGCTCGATGATCGCTGGCTCGATTGGAATTGATTGAACCGCCTTCAGTAATAGCGCTTCACGAGAATCACGAATGCATCGATATTGATTGCCAGACCGGTGAGCGCATAAAGAACGAGAGCGGCAATCGCCACTCTCTTATTTCGCACGAGAGACACAATGGGAAGCAATAGGACCAGCGCCAACGGCAGAAAATAGCGTCCTTGAATCCCGTCGACATACTCCACGCCGGGCGGCGTCCACGCGACATATTGTGAAATGCTCACGGCGAAGAATAGCGCCACCGTGAGAGCCAGCGCGAAGAGTCGCGACGCCGGCGTAATGAAGACATCTCTCGTCATCGCCACGACAAACAACAGATAAAAGGCCGCCGCCGTCAGGAAACCCGACAACGGCACGTCGACCCATCCAAGGCGTCCAACAAATTGATCGCGATAGCCTGCGTACTGGGCCACGAAATCCTTCGCTACGAGGGCGGCGACATGCACGGGGTGCGACGCAATTGACTGCAACTGCACCTTCGGATTCGCCTCGGGCCGGAGCGGATGGTATTGCCGCGACACCATCGCCGCCGACAACACCAACCCGAGCGCCAGCGACGTGAAGAGTGAAGTCGCCTTTCGTATCCCGATACCGCCCCGACCGCCCGGCGCAAACACGAGCAACGCCAGCGGCGCATAAAGCATCTTGCACAATGCCAAAGCCGCCGCCGCGATGCACAGCCTCACCCATCGCCGCCCGTTCGTCGCGTCGCTCGATCGCGCGCGCCAGGCAACAGCGCTCGTGTAGAGCGCGAGGCTGATTGTGACCGCGTCAGCTGAGAACGACCCGAACATGTAGAGCGTCATCGGCAGCGCCGCAATTGCCGCGATGATCGCGGCAAGCTCGCTGCATTCCAGCATCGCGGCGGCGATCAACAGCACACAAACCGTGGCCGTCACGATTCGTCCGGCGTAAAACGCGACGAGCGGCCGGACGTGCAGCGAATCGGCCACAAGACTTGCCAGAGTGCCGGGCAAGTACGGCACTGGCGTGTAGAGCGCGGGAAACGCGCGGAACACAGGCTCGGACTCATACGGCAGCGCATTGGCCGCGCGCAATCGCGCCATTCCGATCTTGTTCTCTGGCTTGCCAGCCGTCTCGACCCACGTCAGGTAAACGAAATCGCGGGCGCTCTTTGGGACGTATGTGCCCATCCGATCGTTCTGCTTCTCGTGGAAGACGTGGCCGTGGGCGAGCGAAACCGCGTGCCAGTAATGCGAGACCTCGTCCGGCACTTGAAAGGGCGGCGTGATGACCGCGTAGGCCACCGCGAACAGCCAGATCGCCAGACAAGTCCAGACGATTGCCCGCCGGTCGTTTTTCATTGTCCGCATCTTACCCGGCGTGCCGTTACTCATGAGAGCAAGCCTTACAATCGAGGCATGGTCGCAATCGTCACTGGAGCATCGAGCGGGCTGGGGCTGGAAATTGCCCAGCAGTTGCGCGCGCGCGGCACGCTCGTCGTAGGCGTTTCGCGCCGGGCCAGTGCCGACGTCTTCGGTGATGCCTCGAAACGCGAAACTGCATTGCACGCGATCAAATCAGCCGAACGCCTCGGCACTATCGACCTCCTGATCAATTGCGCAGGCCTCGGCATTTTCGGTCCGGCCGGGTCATACGACGAGGCATCCATCGCCTCGGTCATCGACTCGAACCTTATCGCCACGATTAATTTCTGCGAGTTGCTCTTCCCGCGCTTCAAAGAGCACGGCGGCACAATCGTTAATGTTCTTTCGACCGCCGCGCTGACCGGCAAGGCCAACGAGAGCGTCTACTGCGCGGCGAAGTGGGGCGCGCGCGGCTACGGCGAGGCGTTGAAAGCCGAGGCGAAGGGAACGAAGGCGCGGGTCATCGCCGTGGCGCCGGGTGGGATGAATACACCGTTCTGGAATGAGCCGCGCGAAGGCTTCATGAACCCCGCGGATGTTGCAGCCACGATCATCGATGTCATCGACCGTCCAATCGATATTAGCGAGATCATCATCAATAGACGTTAGAATGGCAGAAACACAATATGGAGGTGCTCATGCGCCGGACAGGTTTTATCCTCGGATTGTTCCTTTTCGCTCTGCCGCTGCTCGCGGAGACGCCATTCCCCGTGCCGTGGCCAAAGCCGTTGGCGCCCGAGGCGTATTGGCAGACGCTCATGACCGGCAACGCCACTTACATGGCCGGCGCCCTTCCGTACACAGGACTGGGGGCACAGCGCGAAGCAAGCGCCAAGGGCCAGAATCCGCCGGTGACAGTTCTCTCCTGTGCCGACAGCCGTGTCCCCCCTGAACTGATCTTTGGCCGTGCCATCGACGATCTCTTCGTCGTTCGAGTGGCCGGCAATGTGGCCGGTCCCTTCGACATCGCCAGCATCGAGTACGCCATCGCCCATGGTTGGACGAGACTGATTGTCGTGATGGGCCATGAGGATTGCGGCGCCGTCAAAGCCGCGCTGGATATTGATGATCCAGAGACGCCGAGCCTTGTCGCGCTCGTGCAGCGGATCCGCGAATCCTTCCTGCTTCCGACGTGGACCGGACCCGATCGCGTCGAACGAGCAGTCAAGGCCAACGCCCGCAGCTCAGCCGCCTACCTGCTCGCGCACAGCACGGTGATCCGCAAAGCAGTGCTGGAACATCACGTCGGATTGATCGTCGCGTATTACAACTTGAAGAGCGGCAAGGTGGAGGAAGTGAAGCAGTAGGCGTACATTCTCCGAGATGCCTCAACTTGTCATTGACGGAATCGAAGATGAAGTGCTGAAGAAGCTTCAGCAGCGTGCGGAACGCAATGGCCGCACCTTACAGGAAGAGGTTCGCGAGATTCTTCGCAACGCGGTCAGGAGCGAAAGAAGCACGCCCGTCGGATTGGGAACACAACTCATGGCCATCTTCAGTGGCGTTGGTGTTGACGAAGAAATCGAAGAGCTGCGCGGCTATCCGGTTGAGCCCATTGAGCTCGATCCGTGATTCTGCTTGATACGAACGTCATTTCGGCGTTCATGAAGCCCGAGAAGGACGCGGCCGTCGCGGCCTGGCTCGATACGCAACCGCGGGAATCGTTGTGGACAACTGCGATCACTGTCTTCGAGGTCCGCGTTGGTCTCGACCTGATGGCGCTCGACAGGCGCCAGCAAACGCTCGAACGCGCTTTTGCGCGGGCACTGGAACAGGCTTTTGACGGACGCGTCGTTCCATTCGACGAATCCGCGGCGCAGGCTGCTGGCCGGATTGCCGCGGCGCGACGCAAGATCGGCCGGAGCCTCGAAATCCGCGACGTACAAATCGCCGGCATCGCGCTCGCGCGCAAAGCAAGCATTGCCACGCGCAACATTCGCCACTTCGAAGGACTCGGAATCCCGCTGATCGATCCCTGGTCCGCGTGATCGAAACAACCTACCGCCCCTTCCAAACCTCCGCCACTTTCGCGCCCATCTCGCTTGGCGCTTCGACGACATGGATTCCGGCGGCCTTCAGCGCGTCCATCTTTTCCGATGCTGTTCCTTTGCCGCCGCTGATGATGGCGCCGGCGTGGCCCATGCGGCGTCCCGGCGGTGCGGTCTGGCCGGCGATGAAGGCGACGACCGGCTTGGTCACGTTCGCTTTCACGAAGGCCGCGGCCTCTTCCTCCGCCGACCCGCCGATCTCGCCGATCATGATGATCGCCTCGGTGGCCGGATCGTTCTCGAATGCAGCGAGGCAGTCGATGAAGTTCGTGCCCGGCAGCGGATCGCCGCCGATGCCGACTGCCGTCGACTGCCCGAGCGTGCGCGTCTGGCCGACCGCTTCGTACGTCAGTGTTCCCGAGCGCGACACGATGCCGATCGGACCTGGGCGATGGATGTGGCCGGGCATGATGCCGATCTTCGCTTCGCCGGGCGTGATGATGCCGGGACAGTTCGGACCGATGAGGCGCGACGGCGTTGCGCCTGATTGAATCGCGCGCGCATTCGACTTCTTCAGAAAGTCGTGCGCGCGGATCATGTCGTTCACCGGAATCCCTTCCGTGATGCAGACGATCAGCTCGATGCCGGCATCCGCGGCTTCCATCACCGCGTCGGCCGCGAACGGCGGCGGCACGAAAATCAGCGAGCAATTCGCGCCCGCTTTTTCGCGCGCCTCGCGAACGCTGTTGAAGACCGCGAAACCCTCATGCGTCGTCCCGCCTTTGCCCGGCGTCACGCCGCCGACCATGTTCGTTCCGTACTCGCGGCACTGAATGGCGTGAAAGGTTCCCTCGCGTCCGGTGATGCCCTGCACGATCACTCGTGTGTTTTTGTCTGCCCAGATAGCCATAGTTGATCTCTATTTTCCCTGCGCTGCGGCGACGACTTTCTGCGCGGCGTCCCACATCCCGTCGGCGGTGATGAGCGGAAGTCCCGACTTCGCCAGGATCTCTTTGCCGAGGTCGACGTTCGTTCCTTCGAGGCGGACGACAACGGGAACCGGCAGCCCGATCTCGCGCGACGCGCTCACCACTCCCTCGGCGATTCGATCGCAGCGCATGATGCCGCCGAAAATGTTGATCAGGATCGCTTTCACGTTCTTGTCGGAGAGGATGATGCGGAACGCGTTCTTGACCTGCTCCGCGTTCGCGCCGCCGCCGACGTCGAGGAAGTTCGCGGGTTGTCCGCCGGCGAGCTTGATGATGTCCATCGTAGCCATCGCCAGCCCCGCGCCGTTGACCATGCAGCCGACATTGCCGTCCAGCGTGATGTAGTTGAGGCCGAACTGCGAGGCTTCCACTTCGAGCGGATCTTCTTCTTTGAGATCGCGCATTTCGGCGACGTCTTTGTGCCGGAACATCGCGTTGTCGTCGAAGTTCATCTTGCAGTCGAGCGCCAGAACGTCGCCTTCCTTCGTCACCAGCAACGGATTGATCTCGGCGAGCGAGCAATCCATCTCGATGTAGCAGCGCATCAGCTTCTGCACGAAGTCGACGCACTTTTTGTACGAGTCGCCGGTGAGGCCGAGGGCGTTGGCGACGGCGCGCGCCTGGAACGGCAGCGTGCCGAGAACGCCGTCGACCGGCTCACGGTGAATCGCAGACGGATCGCGCTCGGCGACTTCCTCGATCTCCATGCCTCCCTGCTTCGACGCCATGATCACCGGCATGCCGATGCGGCGATCGAGCGTGATGCCGAGGTAAAGCTCCTTGTCGATGTTGAGCGCTTCTTCGATCAGAACTTTTCCGACGATGCGGCCCTCGGGGCCGGTCTGGTGCGTGACGAGGTTCATGCCGATGATCTTCTTTGCGAGTTCGACGGCTTCGTCCGAATCGTTCGCCAGCTTGACGCCGCCGCCTTTGCCGCGGCCGCCCGCGTGAATCTGCGCTTTGACAACGACGCGGCCGCCCAGCTCTTTCGCTGCGGCGCGCGCGGACTCGGGATTGTCGACAACGATTCCGCGCGGCGTCGGCACGCCGTAGCGGCGCAGGATTTCTTTGGCCTGATACTCGTGAACTTTCATAGGGCGGCGACTTTTATCACATTGAACGCCGATGCGCGGACGCGCCCGGAAGTTGCATTAAACTGCCGCGCCCGGAGGTACCCGATGCCGATCGATGACGCTCATTTCAAGCTGGCCCTGTCGCACTTCGCGAGCGGCGTCACGATCGTCACGACGGAGCACGAAGGCCGGCCATTCGGAATGACCGTGGCGTCGTTCGCGTCGCTGTCGCTCAATCCGAAACTCGTTCTCGTTTGCATCGAGGCGTCGGTGAAAACGCACGAGGCGATCGTCGCTGCCGGGAAGTTTGGCGTCAGCATTCTGGCAAGCGACCAGACCGGCATCTCCTCGAAATTCGCATCGCGAAGCGACGACAAATTCACCGGCGTCGACGTCTTTCGCGGCGCGCTCGATCTGCCGATGATCACTGGCGCGCTCACGACGATCGAGTGCAAGGTACAAGCACAGCTTCCCGGCGGCGACCACTCCATCTTCGTCGGCGAAGTCATCGACATCCAGACGCGCGAAGGCGAACCACTCCTCTATTTCCGCAGCGGCTATCGCGAGATGCGAAGCTGATGCAGCCGATGCGCGACACATTGCGCGCGACGTTCCTTCGCGTGCTGCGGCTCGACAATCGCCGCAAAGAAATTCGCTGCGGCACGCTCGATCACATCCGCGGCTTCCACTCCGACATCCTCGCCAACGAGCGCGACATCACCATCTATCTTCCGCCCGGCTATCACGACCGCGACGAACTGCGTTATCCGGTGCTCTACATGCACGACGGCCAGAATCTTTTCGAGCCGGAGCGGGCGTTCATTCCCGGCCAGCATTGGCGGCTCGCCGAAGCGGCGGATGAAGTCATCGGCGGACGCACGGCGCGGCCGATGATCATCGTCGCCATCGACAACACCGGCCCTTCACGCATCGATGAGTACACGCCGACGCGCGACATCAAACACCACGGCGGCGGCAAGGCGAGTGACTATGGCCGGATGCTGATCGAAGAGCTGAAGCCGGTCATCGATGCGAAGTTTCGAACCTTGACGGATCCGTCGAACACGGCACTCGGCGGCTCCTCGCTCGGCGGTCTGGCCACCCTTCACCTCGGACTGAAACACGCCGATTCGTACGGCGGTCTGGCCGTGATGTCGCCCTCGGTCTGGTGGGACAACCGCATCATTTTCGACGACGTCGAGCGCTTTGACGGCCGTAACCGCCCGCGGATCTGGCTCGACATGGGCGGACGCGAAGGCGCCGAAGGTCTCGTCAACGCGCGACTGCTGCGCGACCGCTTGATCGCAAGCGGCTGGCGCATCGGCGACAACTTCCGCTACCTTGAAGACCGCCGCGCCGATCACAGCGAGCGCTCCTGGGCCAAACGCGCGCCCGCGGTGCTGGAGTTTTTGTTCCCGCCGGTCGAGTTGTCCACCCCGAATGGCAGTTGACGCGCTGGGGCGCCCGCTTCGCGATCTGCGGATCTCCGTAACCGACCGGTGCAACTTCCGCTGCACGTACTGCATGCCGAAAGAGGTCTTCGGCCGCGACTTCGCCTTTCTCGATCGCGCGGAGTTGCTGACCTTCGAAGAGATCGCGCGGCTCGCGCAGCTCTTCGTGCGCGAAGGTGTCGCGAAGTTCAGGCTCACCGGTGGCGAACCGCTGCTCCGCCGCGACATCGAACGCCTTGTAGCGATGCTGTCGCGCATTCGGGGCGTCGAAGACATCGCGCTGACGACGAACGGCGCGCTGCTCACGCGCGAGAAAGCGCTGACTCTGCGCGACGCAGGTCTCAATCGCATCACGCTCAGTCTCGACTCGCTCGATGATGCCGTTTTCCGGCGCATGAACGACGTCGAGTTCCCCGTCGCACGCGTGCTCGACGCGATCGATGCCGCGTCCGACGCCGGACTCGCTCCGATCAAAATCGATATGGTCGTCAAGCGCGGCGAGAACGACGACAGCATCGTGGCCATGGCGTCGCGCTTTCGCGGCACCGGCCACATCGTCCGCTTCATTGAATACATGGACGTCGGCAACACGAACGGCTGGCGGATGGAAGACGTCGTCTCGGCGCGCGAGATCGCCGAGCGCATTTCGGAGCGCTGGCCGATCGAGCCGGCGCAACCGAACTACTTCGGCGAAGTGGCCGAGCGCTGGCGCTACATCGACGGCGCAGGCGAGATCGGCATCATCTCCTCAGTCACGCAACCGTTCTGCGGAAGTTGCACACGCGCGCGCCTCAGTGCCGATGGCAAACTCTATCTCTGCCTCTTCGCCGGCACCGGTCACGATCTTCGCGGCCTCCTGCGCGGCGCCGCCGACGACGAAACCATCGCCGCCGCCATCCGCTCCCGCTGGCACAAACGCGACGACCGCTACTCCGAGATCCGCACCGAAGCGACGCCGGCAACGAAGGTGGAGATGTCGCATATCGGGGGTTGAGTCGGAAGCACAGACAAGAGTGTCTGTGCTCCCCGGCTACCAGCTCGATCGCAGCAAAGAAACTCCGAGGGCGAGCAGCAACGCACCAGGAGCGGCCCAAGCGAAGACGAAACCGTTCATGCCGGTTTCGAGAACGGATTCGTCAGGATCTCTGGGGTTGTAACGAACGAGCACTCGTGATCCAACTTTGTATTGTTGGACCACACGAACGGCGGGAGCTGACCAACTGAGCGCCAAGCTGTCGCCGAATCTGGCGCGGCTGCCGGCGTGCTCATGTCCAGCAACCGTGTACACGTACGTCACCTCCGATCGATACATGTATCCACCTTCGTCTCTCGATCGCTGAAGGTCCGACACAACGATCGTTCCTTCAGCCTGGGGCCATTCGCGACTCCACACCGCTGAAAGGGCGAACCATCCGGACCACGCCAGCCCTGCGGCACCGGACGCGATCAAGATCACGGAGATGAAAACTTCAGTATTCACGGTGCTGATTTTGTCCCGAAAGCACCTCTGTCCCGGCACGAACTTCGTCTTTCCATCTTGGGACGGATGGCGCACTTTGTCGTGCTCGACGCCGAACGGTCAATCGCCGCACGAAAGTGCAGGTTGCGACGCCTCATCGCCGATCCGCCTCGACGCCGATGTGCGACGTGCTTCACCCCACCGTTTCCGGCTCATACGCCAGCGACGGCGCGAGCCAGCGCTCGACTTGCCCCAGCGGCATGTCTTTGCGGGCGTGGTAGTCGGCGACCTGATCGCGGCCGATGCGGCCGACGGAAAAGTACTTTGACTCGGGGTGCGCGAAATAGAGGCCGCTGACTGATGCGGCGGGCGTCATGGCGAAGTTTTCGGTCAGCTCGATGCCAGCGCGGCCGGCGTCGAGGAGCGCGAAGAGCGTCGCTTTCTCCGTGTGATCGGGCGACGCCGGATAGCCAGGCGCAGGCCGGATGCCGCGGTACTTTTCGGCGATCAGATCATCGCTCGATAAGTCTTCGTTCGGCGCGTACCACTCCGCTCGTGTCTCTTTGTGCAGCATCTCCGCGAGCGCCTCGGCCAGGCGATCGGCGAGCGCTTTGGTCATGATGGCGTTGTAGTCGTCGTGGTCTTTTTCGAATCGCTCCACGACCTCGGCCACCCCGATCCCGGCCGTGACCGCGAAGCCGCCGAGGTAGTCGATGATGATGCTCTCTTTCGGAGCGATGAAATCGGCCAGCGCGTAGTTGCGGCCGGTGTTCGTTTCCTGCTGTTGCCGCAGCGTGTGAAAGCGCGCGATGACGTCGTTGCGCGACTCGTCGCCGTACACCTCGATGTCGTCGCCAACGGAATTGGCGGGCCAGAAACCGTAGACGGCGCGGGCGTGAATCAGACGATTGTCGATGATCTCGCGAAGAAGTTTGCGGCCGTCGTCGTAAAGCTCTTTCGCGCGCGGCTCGTCGAGGATCTGCGGAAAGCGCCCGCGAAGCTCCCACGCGGCGAAGAGCGGATTCCAATCGATGAACGGCTCGATGCGCTCGAGCGGGACCTCGTCGAGAACGCGAACGCCGAGGAAGGGCGGACGATCGGGCGAGAAGGAAAGCGCCGGCTTGCGGCGGCGGGCGGCTTCGATCGAGAGGACCTTCACCTCGCTCTGGCGTTTGGCTTGCGCTTCGCGGAGATGCTCGTATTCAGTGTGACGTTCGCGCACGAACTCGTCTTTGCGATCAGAGAGAAGCGTACTGACGACGCCGACGGCGCGCGAGGCGTCGAGCACGTGGACCGTTGCGTGCGAATACCGTGGCGCGATTTTCACGGCGGTGTGCAGCTTCGACGTCGTCGCGCCACCGATCAGCATCGGCAGCACGAAGTTGCGACGCTCCATCTCCCGCGCCACGTGAACCATCTCGTCGAGCGACGGCGTGATCAGGCCGGAGAGGCCGATGATGTCCACCTTTTCGGCGATGGCAGTGTCGAGGATCTTGTCGGCGGAAACCATGACGCCGAGGTCGATGACCTCGTAGTTGTTGCACCCGAGTACGACGCCGACGATGTTCTTGCCGATGTCGTGAACGTCGCCCTTCACTGTCGCCATCAGCACCTTGCCGCGCTGCGAAAGGTCGCCCGCTTTCGCTTTCTCCGCCTCCATGAACGGCAGCAGGTAGGCGACCGCCTTCTTCATCACGCGCGCGCTTTTCACGACCTGCGGGAGAAACATCTTGCCCGCGCCGAAGAGATTGCCGACGACGTTCATGCCGTCCATCAGCGGCCCTTCGATGATCGAGAGCGCGCTCGGATACGTCTGCCGCGCTTCCTCGATGTCCTCGTCGAGATGCTCGATGATTCCTTTGACCAGCGAGTGCGAGAGGCGCTCTTCGACATTGCCGCTGCGCCAGGCTTCTTCCTCTTTCGCCGTTGCCGGTCCCTGTTTGACGTTGTCGGCGTACGCGAGCAGACGTTCCGTGGCATCGGGCCGGCGGTTGAGCAGAACGTCTTCGACGAGATCGAGGAGCTCGCGCGGGATCTCTTCGTAGATCGCGAGCTGTCCCGCGTTGACGATCGCCATCGTGAGGCCGGCTTTGATGGCGTGGTAGAGAAACGCAGCGTGCATCGCCTCGCGCACTGCTTTGTTGCCACGGAACGAGAACGAGACGTTGCTGATGCCGCCCGAGAAACTGGCCAGCGGAAAGCGCTCGTGAAGTTGCCGCACCGCTTCGATGAAACCGACGCCGTAGTTGTTGTGCTCCTCGATTCCGGTGGCGACGGTGAGGACGTTGGGATCGAAAATGATGTCGGTCGGATCGAAGCCGACGTCATCGACGAGGATCCGATACGCGCGCGAACAGATGGCCACTTTGCGCTCGATCGAGTCGGCTTGGCCCTGCTCGTCGAAGGCCATCACGATCACTGCCGCGCCGAAGCGGCGAACGATGCGAGCCTGTTCGCGGAACTTGTCTTCACCCTCTTTCAACGAG
>DATAMS010000590.1:0-7198 GCA_036260495.1 Thermoanaerobaculia bacterium | reverse complement strand
TCTCCCTCGGCAACAACTCCAGCACGACGGCCCACGACGTCGAGGTCACGATCGATTTTGGCTTCGCCGTGAGCGTGACGTCGCTGCCGGCAGGTTGCAGGAGTGCAGGCGAGGGGCGTGTCGTCTGCCGTCTCGACTCGCTGCCTCCAATGACGTCAGCGGTGAACGCGACTCCCACGTTCGTCCTCCAGCTCGTCGCGCCTCACGCTTACACATCCGGGATCACCTTCACCGGAATCGTCACCGAGCGCGAGCACGATTTCGATCCGATCTCGAACACCTACTCGCAGGTGACGACGCTCTATCGGACCTACTACGTGTCGAATACAAACAACGACGGCGGCGGGTCGCTGCGGCAGGCCATTCTGGACGCCAATGCCTCTGCGCAAACTCCAGTGGCGATCGCGTTCCGCATCGCTGAGCCGTCAACGACCCCGTGGAAAACGATCCGCATCACGACGCCGCTGCCGGCCATCAACGGCGGCATTCGCGTCGATGGCGCAACGCAAACCGGGTTCTTTGGCGACACGAATCCTGACGGGCCGGAAATCGAGATTCAGGGAATCAACAATCCCGACGCAGACGGCCTGACCCTCACCCATTGCGGCGGCGAGATCGCGAATCTTGCCATCAACGGTTTCCGGCACAACGGCCTCTCCGTCATCGACACGGCGCAATCCGCAACGTGCAGTTCGTTCCCGATCCCCGAGCTCCACGATCTCTTCGTCGGAACCGATCCAACCGGTTCGGCCGCGCGGGCGAACGGGCGCGGGATCGGGCTGTCGGCGCAGAACGGGACGAGCGTGTTCGCCGCACGCGGAACAACCAACATCCACGACTGCGTGATCTCCGGCAACACATTGAGCGGCATCTTCGACCTCACCGGCCGTGCCGACATCTGGGGCAATCGCATCGGCGTCAAAGCGCACAGTGACGAGCCGCTGCCCAACGGCGCGAGCGGCATCTTCATTGGCCCAGGCGGCTACGGATCGGAGATCGGACCTGACGTGCTGACGCCCACGCGCAGGCCGAATGTGATCGCGTTCAATCGCGAGATGGGCGTTGCCATTGCGCCCGGCGTGGGCGACGTTTCCGTCCGCGGCAACCGCATCTGGAGCAACGGTGGGCTCGGCATCGACATCGGTCTCGACGGGCCAAGCCTCTCGACCACAAATCAGTTCGATGTCCCGATCCCGGTGCCAGTGCTAACACTCGCGCACTACGATCCGGTGACCAAAAAGACAGTGATCGAGGGAGACGAGGATGGGCAGACGGCGCCTGGCGTCCTGCGCGCCTTCGCGGTCGACCTCTATGCGAATGACAGCGCCGATCCCTCCGGTTTCGGCGAAGGACAACGGCCGATCGCCCGAACGCAGGCCGCTGATTTGGTCACGGCGACGCATTTCCGCATCGCCGTCGACGGCGACTTAACCGGCCAGTTCATCACGGCCACGACGATTCGTACCAACTACGCGGGCTTTGCCAAACCTGAACCTGAAGGGCTGGATCTGCTGACTTTAACCCAGACGTCTGAGTTTGGCCGGGCCATCGAAGTGCGTTGATCTCCACAATAGGAACCCAGAATGAAATCCCTCGTCATCGCAACATCGCTTCTCCTCAGCCTTTCCGCGACCGTGGCACATGCCTCGTCGGACCTCACATTGACAGCTTTCGGGCCGCCGGCCATGGTCCGCGCCGGCTTCACCAGCATCTCCAACTGGAGCGTGCATAACAACGGGCCCGATCCAGCGACCAACGTCATCGTCACCATTGATGCTGGCGGCGCCGTCGTCACTCCCTCGTGCGCTGGCGGTTGCGTCATTCCCAGCATTGCGGCCGGCAAGACCCAGGTCATTGACCAGCAAGTGATGTATCCGCTGACCGCGACCACGGTGACAATGACAGGATCGGTGAGCAGTGATTCGTCTGATCCGAATCCGTCGGACAATCGCGCCACATCAACATTCACCGTATCGGCGGATCCCGACGTCAGGCTGTCACTCGCTCTCACGCGAGACCGGCTCGACCTCGGACTTCCCTTTTCGCTTTACGTGTCGCTGGCGAATTTCTCCAACTTCGCCGCGCACGATGCCGGCGTCGCGATCGACTTCCGCACCGACGTCGTTGTGCCCTCGCTGCCCGCCGGCTGCAGCACGCCGGCGGCCGGACGAATCACCTGCCATCTCGATGAGCTTGCGGCGAACGCGAACACGAACACAAGCTCACCCACGTGGAAGCTGGACCTGACCGCACCGAAGAACTACGGCGACGGATCGCTCGTCTTCCACGCCTCAGCGACGGAGCGCGAGCGTGATTTTGATCCCTCGTCGAATGCAGCGACGGCAACCGCACGTCTCTACCAGACCATCTACGTCACCACCACCGCCGACGCTGGCGCTGGCTCGCTGCGGCAAGCCATTCTCGATGCCAATGCCACCTGCCTCGGAAATGGAACGTTGTGCGCGATCGGATTCGTCATCAACGAACCGTCGGTCAATCCGTGGAAGACGATCCGTGTCTCCTCGCCGCTTCCGGCGCTGACCGCAATCAGCACGCGCATCGACGGAGGTCTGCAAACCGCATTCGCCGGTGACACGAACACGGCCGGTCCGGAGATCGAGATCAGCGGCAACGGGACGGTTGACGGCGACGGCATCCGACTCTCCGGTTGCGAGACCGAGTTGGCCAACGTCGTCGTGAATGGCTTTCTGCGCAACGGCGTATCGATGAACGCACAGCCCTGCAATCCACCACTTTTTTCGACGAACGTACACGTTCACGACTCGTTCATCGGCACCGATCCCACGGGATCGCTGGCTCGCCCGAACGGCGAGCGAGGCATCGGCGTCGCAAGCCACATCTACAGCGACGGGATCGTCATCACCAACAACGTCATCTCCGGCAACACATTGAGCGGCATCTTCGCGCTTTCGGGCACTGTCTATGTGGCGCAGAACCGGATCGGATTGAAAGCGCACAGCGACGAGCCGTTGCCGAATGGCGCGAGCGGCATCTTCATCGGCCAGCTCTGCGATGGCTCAACCGTTTCGAACAACACCGTGGCGTTCAACGCGCAGATGGGCATCGCCGTCGCCCCCGCTGTGTTCACCGTCGATCTCCCCGGCAATTCCACCTGGGCAAACGGAGGTCTCGGGATCGATCGCGGTCTGGATGGCCCGTCGCCGGCCGCAGGCCCTGGTGGAGTCAACGTGCCGTCCATCACGCTGGCCCAATACGACCCTGCGAAAAACAAGACGATCGTCGAAGGTGACGTCCAGCCCCCCGGTAACGTCGCCTTTTCCAAAGTGGAAGTCTTCGCCAGCGACGCCCCCGATCCCTCGGGCTTCGGCGAAGGGCAGCGGCCACTGGCATCGCAATCGCTGGGATCGTTTACCGAGAAACCGGTCACCCACTTTCGATTCGAGCTCGACGGCAATCTGACCGGCCAGTGGATCTCCGCGACCGATACGACGGTCTTCTACAACGGCTTCGCAAAGCCGGCACCGGAGGGCACCCTGGGCGGCTACGAGACAACGACGTCGGAGCTGAGCCGGGCGATCCAGGTGCAGTGAGGCAGAGATCAGGAAAGGCAGAGACAAGAGATCAGAAACGTCCCCGGTCTCTCGTCTCTGATCTCTTCGTCTCTGATCTCTGCCGTCAAACCTGCGACGGCGCGATCAACTCGATCCCGCGATTCGCGATCGCCTCGCGCACGCGACTGTCGCAGAGCGCCGCAGTCTCCTCGTCCCACGCATAACGCCAGTCCGGATAGGCATCGACGGCGATCCCAGGATGCGTGACGAGCTCCGTGGTTCGATCGGCGTGATCCAGAAGCGCGATGATGCGCGCCGCCGTGAGATGCCCCGCCTCCATGATTCCGATCGTGAACTCGTTGCTGCGCGGCGCCGCGCGCCCGAAACGGTTCAGCGCTGCGATCGACATCCGCCGCACGATCCCCCCACGCCCGCCCCGATCGCGCACACGTCGGACATAGCCGATCCCGTACTCGTTCGCCAGCCGGATGACGATGGCGAAGATCGACGGCAGCATGTGCAGATGCTGATGGCCGTTGAGATGGGTTACGCGCAACCCGGACCCGAGGACGCGCTCGATCTGCGCACGCATCTCGTGCTCGATCGCGGCGTAGTCTTTTCTGCCAAAGACGAAGCTGCGATACGACGCCGGAAACCGCATCCCCGTCAGCGAGCGCTCTTCGACCAGCGCCAGATGAACACCAACCTCCAACGACGGCACGCTCCTCAACTGCGAAACCGCATCATCGTATGCAACGCCGTTCGCGACCACGCTGCAGGCTGTGACGATCCCTTCGCGATGCGCACGGATCGCTCCTGCCGTCATCCCGGGATGCAGCCCAACATCGTCGGCGGTGACGATGAGACGGATCGGTGCGCCGTGCAGACTCACGCGATTGGCTACGTCTCGAGCGGCTGGCGGTCGTCGACGCGAACGCGCGTTGCGGCATCGCGCTTCTCGCGCACGACTCGCTCCACCTCTTCGGCCGGAACAACCTCGCGCATCTCCGGATACAGTTTCCAGAGCTCGGCGAAGATTTTGAGAATCACGCGCGGCGACGAGAGGTGCGACACGCCGCGGATGCGCGGAAAATAATCGAGTCCGATCTGCTGGATCGTGAAGCCGCGGTTCTTCGCTTTGACGATCAGCTCCGCGTCGATCAGCGAGCCTTCCGATTTCAACTCGACGGCATCGAGCACTTCCCGCTTCATCAGCTTGAACGAGAAGTTGATGTCGCGGTGCGGCCAGCCGAAGAGAACGCCGATCAGACCGTTGTAAAGATAGGAGTAGATCGTCCGTCGCAGCCCTTCCAGCGTTCGATCAAGGCGGTAGCCGGCGATGAGGTCCGCGCCGGTCACGGCCATCGCACGCATGGCGCGCC
This sequence comes from Thermoanaerobaculia bacterium, assembly GCA_036260495.1. GTDB lineage: Bacteria > Acidobacteriota > Thermoanaerobaculia > Gp7-AA8 > Gp7-AA8 > JADGNZ01. The sequence goes on along the minus strand of DATAMS010000590.1, from coordinate 2,283 downwards.
CGAGGGCGTCGGGATCGAAGGGAAGATCGGCGTCCATGTAGAGAACGAGATCCTTCTTCGCCGCTGCAAACCCGGTCTTCAGCGATCCGCCCAGCTTGCGATTGCGCTCGTGGCGAATCATCCGGATGCGCGGATTCTCCGCCGCACGGCAGGCCACAAGAAATGGCGACCGATCCGTCGACGCGTCGTCAACGATGATGATCTCGTACTCGTCCGTGTACTTGGTGCAGGCCTCCACCGCCGCAGTCATCGCATGCTCAATGTTCAACGCTTCGTTGAACATCGGTATGACAAGCGAGACGGACGGAGTGCTCATGGTGGAATTCTGGACGGGCAATGATACCGAACAAGGACGACTTCGTCTGCATTGCGCAAGGAGTGCGGTCGTCTCGACCGCGGACCATCGGGCGTCCCGCCCAATGGCGGTTAGCGAAATGGCGCACGAAATCTCGCTTGCCGGAATTTGACATGTTCGTCCTGACTGTCCCGATCACCGCCGGACGAGACGTCCGCCGTCCGCAGGCGAGACGCCTGCACTCCTCTCACCCGTCTCCACGCGCAGCAGTTGCACCGCCAGGGTTCGGGGATCCTGATTGTGCATCAGGATGCCCGGCTGGAACGACCGCGAGGAGCGCAATCGGACGTCGATTCGCGGATCGGATGGCAGCGCAACGTTCGCAACCACCGGATCGCGTCCGACGTGAACGACCGCGGAATCACGGCCGTTGATCGAGATCGTCACGTCGTCAGTGGCGTACGGCAAATCGCCGGGGATCCGCAGCGTGAGCGACGCGACGGTTCCGTGCGATTGTGGCAAACGGATCGTCGCATCGGGCGCGAGCCATCGCCATTCGTTCCCTTCCAGCGTCCGCTCGATCGGATACGCGCCGCTCAGCGGGAGATAGCGTTCGTCCGGACGCTCATTCTCGATTGTGACCTGCTGGTAAAAGCCGCGCGTCAGCTTCCGGTACGCGTCGCTGTCCGGCCACGCGAAAACGTGCCCATCGGCACCTTGCGCACCACCATTCGCAAACAACACCAGCCCCACTCCCGGCTTGTCATACCCCTCGGCGATCGCTTTATCGATTGGCATCAGCCGGAAGCGCGATAGCAAATACTCAGCATGCGGTTTCAGCGCAATGTCGTAACCGATCACGCTGTTCGGAGCGAGATTCGCCGTCGCCCACGCAGCGGCAGCGGCAGGCGGTGACGCCAATTTCGTTCGCGTGCCGGCGAGCGGCCAGACAAACACGAGCGTCGCCGCCGCAAGGATCGCGGTTACTGCCCACGGAGCCGCGGAGAATCCGGCGCTGCGGCGAATCACGCCGAATCCGAGCGCCGCGAGCAGCGCTACGAACGGCATGAAGGCGAGGCTGTAGCGCGCTCCGTCCGCCGGATCCATCCAGCCAAGCTCGAAGATCACCTGCACGATGACGAACGCGATGAACGGCCAGAGCGTCGAGCGCAATTTGTCGCGGCGCAAGAGTCCAACGAAAGCAGCGATGCCGAGCGTGACGCAGAAGAAGAGAGGGAGCGTCACGTACTTCCAGCCCCACGGATGGAAAATGAAGCGCACCCCCAGCATCGCGGTGGACATGCCGCCGCGCGACACCGAGGCGTCGTGCGCGGCGACGTATTGCATCTGCTTCGTTTCGTAGAGCCGCAGCGCGTTGAATCCGCCGGCCGCGTCGGCGAGCGGCAGAAACCACATCAGCGACAAGATCGTGAACGCAATGACGCACGCCGCGCGCTGACGCATCGTTCGCATCTGGACCAGCGCGATGAGCAGCATCGGCGCGATCGGAATGAGAAGTTGCGGACGCGTGCCGATCGCCGCCGAGGTCCAGATGCCGATGGCGATGGCATTCCGGTCGTGATCCTCGCCGTGCGGACTGCTGATGGCGAAGAGCGCCAGCCCGAGAAACATCATGGCCGGCCCGTCCGACAGCGCCAGCGTTCCGTGCACGAGCATCGACGCGGAAAAGTAATAGAGCAACGCCCCACAAACGGCGAGATTGGGATCGTCGATCCAGTTGCGAAAGGCGCGGGCGATGGCCACGAATCCGATCGGCGCGGCGACGATGCTGAAGACCACCAGCGCCCGCCACGGATCGTGCACAAACGCGTTGAAGACTTTGCCGATGATGACGAACAGCGGATAGCCGGGCGGATGCGGGTGATACCGCGACGGATCGAAGTTCCTTACCGCCTCGGCGAAAAGAAACTCGTCGTTCTCCCACGGCGTGCGCGGCGCGGTGACGATGCGCGAGCCGAGAACGACAG
>DATAMS010000585.1:0-17514 GCA_036260495.1 Thermoanaerobaculia bacterium | reverse complement strand
GTGTGCAAGATGCTCGGTAATGAAGGAGTGGCGGCTCCCACGCCCCACGCCCTACTCCCCACTCCCCGAGAACGCATCCTCATCCGGCGATTGCTCATCCTTGCGGCGTCCATCGTCATCACGGTTGCCGCGTACAGCCGGCTCGATCTGTTTTACTCGCACAAGTTCTTTGACAACACCGGGCGGGCGCAGTGGATCTGGCCGGTGCATCGGATGGCGGCGGGCGATCCGGTGGCGTTCTTTGCGACGCACGATTTCGATCTGCCGCCGAACCGCGCGTTCACGCGGATCAAAATGCTGGGCGATCCGGAGTACACGCTCTATTTCAATGGTGCGACGATTGGCGGCAGGCGAGTGGGCGATGGCAATCAGGCGCTCGATACGTACGACGTCAGCAACCTCGCGCACGATCATGGGAACCGCATGGTCGTCGCTGTGCGAAGTGCGAACGGCGTCGGAGGACTGATCGCCGCGATCGATCTCACGCGCGAGTTTGCGAACTTCGTCGTCACCGGAAACGACTGGCACATCGTTCGGCGTTGGCACGATGATCTGCTCGTTCGCGATCCGCCGGCCAGCGAGATCGGGCGTCCGCAACTTCTGGGGCGTCCGCCTGCTCGCCGCTGGAACTATCTCGTGCAGAAGGATGCGCCGTTCTTTGCGCCGCCGAAACAAGTCATCAACGCGCGGCAGAAGTTCGACTTTCAGACTGCACTGCCCGAAATTGCGGTCATCGGCGGCACCGCGGTGATGGTTTCGCGAAAGACGACGGCGACTGCGTACGATTTCGGAGCGCCGGTCAGCGGGCGGGTACGGCTCACGATCCGCAACGTCGAAAACGGACCGCGTAACGTCACCGTCCGTTTCGCTTACGAGCGTGCGCAGTTGTTCACAGTCGATGAGCCGGTCGAGCAGTTCGTGTTCGCGGCGGGGGAGCGGACGCTGCTCGATGAAGAGGTCCGCAACTTTCGCTACATCACGGTCTATGGCGGCGCGGCAACGGTCGATGTGCTGCAGTGAAGAAAGCAGAGATCGGCGATCAGAGATACGAGACGTGTTGATTCCGCCTGAACTCCAATCCCTTATCTCTGTCTCAGAAGAGCACCTTCTGCACGAAGTACGACTGCGGCGTGATCGCCTTCGATTCGATCGCCTGCGCTTCGTCGTGCGTGAGATGAAATCGTCCAGCGGCAGCGCCTGTCGTCGTTTTCATGAAGATGTCTGCGTAATCGATCTGCACTCCGGTGACGCCGGCATTGCGGACCATCAGGAACGCGGTCGCCGAAAGCGTGTTGAAGACTTTGTCCTCGGTATCGGCAGTCAGGTCCGCGCGGAGCGAGTGCGGACCGGTGGCGACGAGTTTGTGCTCGAAGATTCCGACGTTCTCGTACGCGCGCTCGAATTTGCCGAGGACGTCCGAGCCGAGAAGCGCGCCCGGAGCAATCGGAATCGTGGCCTCGGCTGGCGCTGCAGCGGCGGCCGCAGGCCCTGACGGCGGAAGTTTACGCAGCTTAATGGTCGTGCCAAGTTGTGACGCTTTTGTCGTCGATGGGGCCGGAATCTGCTCGACACCGAAAAGGTCTCCACCGCCAAGCCGCGTCATCTCCTCCGACTTCGCGACGTTGATGGCATTCGGATCGAGGTTGAGTACCGAGCCGTTGACGAGGTTGACGACTGCCTTGCCGTTGACGACCGTCCATTTCGATTTCGCTTCGTAGCGTGTGCCGTCTTTGAGCACGACCCAATAGCTCGCAGCGAACGTTGGAATCGCAACAACGGCAGCAAGCACGGCGACGATCATGATCTTTTTCACGCGGGCTCCTCGGAATGACGCTTCAAGGCCGTCGATTATACTGGCCACCAATGCTCGTCGTCATGGAAGCCGGAGCCCGGCCCGATCAAATTGAAGCGGTTGTCCGCCACATCGAAAAGATGGGTCTGAAGGCCCACGCCATCCCTGGCGCCAATCGGACGGCAATCGGAATCACAGGAACGCCAGGCAAGGCGGACCCCGAGATCCTCGAGAATTATCCCGGCGTCAAGGAAGTCATCCGCGTCTCGCACGCCTACAAACTCGTCAGCCGGGAAGCACGGCCGGATGACAGCATCATTAATGTTGGAGGCGTCGATGTCGGCGGCAACGGCATCGTCGTCGTTGGCGGACCGTGTGCGGTGGAGTCGCTCGATCAGTCGCGCGCGATCGCCGAAGGGATTCGAAACGCGGGCGGGCAATTGTTCCGTGGCGGCGCGTTCAAGCCGCGCACGTCGCCCTATTCGTTTCAGGGACTCGGCGAGCCGGGCCTGGAGATTCTGGCGCGGGTTCGCGAGGAATTCGACCTACCGATCGTCACCGAGGCCATCGACAACGAAGCGCTCGCGCTGGTCGATCAGTACGCCGACTGCATCCAGATCGGCGCGCGCAACATGCAGAATTTCTCGCTGCTCAAAGCGGCTGGACGCGCGCGCAAACCGATTCTCCTGAAGCGCGGGATGTCGGCGACGCTGGAGGAGCTGCTTCTCTCGGCCGAATACATCATGGCCGAGGGCAACTACAACGTGATCCTGTGCGAGCGCGGCGTACGCACGTTCGCGGATCACACGCGCAATACACTCGACCTCTCCATCGTCCCGGCCATCAAGCGCATCAGCCACCTGCCTGTACTCGTCGATCCAAGTCACGGAACGGGCAAGCGCAACAAAGTGGCGCCAATGTCGCGCGCGTCGATCGCTGCCGGTGCCGATGGCGTGTTGATCGAGGTGCATCACAAGCCGGAAGAAGCGCTGTCCGACGGCCCGCAGGCGATCCTGCCCGAGGCGTTTGCGGTCATCGTGCGCGAGTGCGATGCGATTGCGCGCGTGGTGGGGAGATCGTTGCAGCCATCACTCGCGGCAACGGTGTGAGCTCGCGGGAGTCGTTTTTCGGGGGTCGCAAGTCGGAGTAAATCAAAGGTTCGATTGCCTTTTCTCCGACTCCCGACAACCGACTCCCTAACTCCGCACCCGATGCACCCTTAGCAGATTCGTTTTCGCCCGCTGATAGACCGGTGATCCCATCAGAATCACGAGCCGGTCGCCGGGGACGACGATGTCGCGGCTGATGAGAAACTCGTCGACGCGCTCGACGATCTGTTCGTGATACTCGCCAACTTCGCGCAGAACGAACGGTTGCACGCCCCAAAGAACGTTCATGCGGCGCGCGACCCAAGTCGATGGCGTGAGGGCGATGATCGGCTGCTTCGGCCTGAACTTCGACATCAGCCGTGCCGCGAATCCGGTTTGCGTGAAAACAATGATGTACTTGGCGTCGAGCTGCTGGGCGGCGTAATTGGCAGCGCCGGCAAGGGCGTCGGTGAACTCGTCGGTCTCTGTCGAAACGCGGAAGGGATCGCGTCCGATGCCTAATTGAAACTGGCGGTTCTGCTCCGCGGCCGTGATGATGCGCGCCATCATCTGCACGGCTTCCACGGGATACGCGCCGGACGCGGTCTCGGCCGAGAGCATGACGGCATCCGATCCATCGAAGATCGCATTGGCCACATCCGACGCCTCGGCGCGCGTTGGCCGCGAGTTCGACGTCATCGACTCGAGCATCTGCGTGGCCGTAATGGCGAAGCGGCCCCACACCGCCGCCGTCTGCAGCACGCGTTTCTGCACAATCGGCACATCCTCGGGGGGCAACTCCACGCCGAGGTCGCCGCGCGCGACCATCACGCCATCGCTGACGTCCAGGATTTCTTCGAGCGCATCGATGGCCTGCGATTTTTCGAGCTTGGCGATGATGTTGATCTCGTCGCCGCCGAGGTCGTGAAGCAACGAGCGAAGCTCCACGATGTCCGAGCGGCGGCGGATGAACGACGCGGCGATGTAGTCAAGTTGGTTGGCGACGGCGAAGGCGACATCTTCGCGGTCCTTTTCAGTGATCGCCGGAATGGTCAGCTCGGTGTCAGGAAAGTTCATCCCTTTCTTCGACGAGATCGGCCCTCCATGGATGACCCGCGTCAACACGCGCGGTCCGTCGAGTCCGGCCACGACTAGTTCGACGAGACCATCGTTGATGAGAATGCGCTGACCGAGTTGCACCTCGCGCGGCAGAGGAGTGAACGGCGTGGAGACGATGGAGGCGTTGCCTGCGACCGGCTCCGTCGTGATCGTGAACAGTTGTCCCGGCTGCAGTTGGATGACGCCATCAACCTCGCCGATCCGAAGCTTCGGCCCCTGAATGTCGCCCAGGATGGGGATGTACTTGCCGTGATCCGTGGCAACGCGGCGAATGATCTCGATGAGGCGAAGGCGATCGGTGGGGGAGCCGTGCGAGAAGTTCATCCGGAAGACATCGACGCCCGACGTTAACAGTCGAAGAATGACGTCCTCGGACCCGCAAGCGGGCCCGAGGGTGGCGATGATTTTGGTGCGGCGCATGTTCGGAGCGTATAACACGGGGAGTCGGGGGTCGGGTGTCGGAGATGGGATTCAATTTACGCACTCGAACCCGGGCTCACAGCCTGACTGGAGTGACGGTTCAGACGGGTTGAGGCGGGTGATCACCAGACGACCTGGTATGAGCATTCATGACCGCCTGTGCATCCGTCACCCGATCGAAAGTGCCACGGTCGCAACAGGGGTCAGCATGCTTCTCTCCGACACCCGACCCGCTACAGCCGGCGTGAGTCAACTAGAGTCCGATTCACGACGCGTGGCTCGACTCAGGTGCCGGATAAGGCCATTGATCACGAGAACCACTTGGTCTGAATCCGCCATGAGCCGTTGCGCATCGGCGTCGGAAAGATATTTCAGCCTTTGCGCGATCGTGAGCTGCGTCTGCAGCTCGTAGACTGAGGCGCGCGACCGGATCACGAACTGGCGAAAATCAAGTCGCGTGTCCCGACCCCGGCCTTCAGCGATGTTGCTCGTATCGAGACGGCCGCTCGGCGCATCTGTGAAGTGAGACCATAAATCTCGTGACGTGGAAACGATTCAGTCGCAGTGTAGGTGTCGATTGCAAGGCGCATGGCTTTCTGCCAAGCGTCGAGTCTCCGGTAAATGCTCTCGCTCATGTCTTTGTCGTGGTGCCGGCGGAGGAGAATTCCTAACCGACGAAGAGGCCGGGAGCGTGCGGGAGGAAGGGAAGGTACCTCGGTGCAGAAGACTTTGCAACAGACGAGTGTGCCGTTCTCCGACCTCCGACCTCCGGCCTCCGACTCCCGAAAACCGACAGCCGACACACAAACCTCACGCCCATTCATTTGACTACCGCCAACCGACTCCATACACTCGCTCGCTGAGAAGGAGGACCTATGCGCCGGATGTGTTCGATCGCGATTGCTTCACTTGCCATCGTCCTCCTTGCTGTACCTGCGCAATCGGAGGTCCCGCTTCCGGCGGTGCTGCAGGTGCTTGGCAGCGTGACCAATTCCGCTCGGCCCGTCGGTAACGCACTCGTCATCGCGCTCAACCTCAACAACCTCGCCGCGATCCAGACATTCACGAGCAGCGATGGTTCGTTCTCCCTGCCGCAGCTTCCCGCCGGCGTCTATCGGATCATCGCCATGAAATACGGTTTCACGCCGGCGATCGAAACGATCGTTCCGACGAAGAAAGAGCATCGCTTGAAGATGCGCCTCGAAGCGGACAAGGAAGCGAAAGGCACGAATCAGGAGATGTGGGAGATTCGTGGCTCGCTGCCTCCCGACGTTCTGCGCCAGATCGATATGGTGATGGCGCCGCCGCCGGATCCGATTGGACCGACCGCGATGGCGTACGAAGTACCCCGATTCAAAGGTGAGATGGTGTCGATGACCGGCATGTCCGCCGGCACGACGGCATCGGCATCCGGTCCGGCATTCGCGCAGACCGCACTCGGACTGCAGAGCCGCGTCGGCGACAACTGGCAGATCGGTTTCCGCGGCAATCTCCATCGCGTCGAAGATCCGACGGACAACGAATCGTTCGGTACGCCGGTCGCTGCATCGAGCGCGGCCGCCATCGAGCTCCGATCGTCGCCTACCGATTCGTACCGACTGACCTCGACCCGCTCCTGGTGGCGCTATCGTGACGAGATCCCTTCTGAATCGGCCGATATCCGCTCGCATGACTTCGAGTGGGCGCACGGCGATTCGCACGTCCAGGTTCGCTATCTCGCGCAGCAGAATCTTTTCGTCGCCACGCCCGGCTCCGAGCTCATCGAGATCAAAGGCGCGACCACCGTTTTCCAGACTCAACGAAACGACCTCGGCGTCTCCCTTCGCATGACGCAGGAAAGCACGCGGACGGTCGCGGGGACAGTCGCTGCGCCAACGTTGCGCACCGCCGATCTAACAGCCAACGCCAAGTTCGAACTGGTGCCGGCATTCACGGTCGACTATGGGATGTCGAGCCGCGTCGGCCTGTACGGAACAGAGTGGGCTCCTCGCAGCGGCGCGGAATGGAAGATTGGCAAGGACACGGCGGTGGTCGTTTCCGGAATGTACAAAGTCGTCGAGGCAGATCATCAGAACACCTTGCCGAGCGTCATCGTCTGGTCCGACGATTCCGGGCTGTTGCCTCGCTACGCCTACTCGGCCGGCATCGTCTCCGGCGACAATTCCCGCGAGCATTTCAGCGTCATCGGCAGCGTCAGCGCGACCGATACGCCGCTACGAATCGTTTTCACGGACGGACTCGAACACTTCTGGGACGGCCTCTACATCGATGCCGGCGACGTTCGCCGCGATCTTCGTGTCGCCTTCCGCAAAGAGCTCGGACGCCGGTTCCTGCTCGATGTCTCGTCGATGGCCGGCACCGCGTCACCCGCGCACCCTGGCGTCACATCCCACGGAACAGAAAAACTCTACGTAGCCGGCGATGTGGAATCGACGTTCTCACCGACGCGGACGACGCTGGCCGTTTCCTACCGCCAGATCAATCAGCCCCAACCCAACGGCGGCGACGCCTACCGCACGCATCGCGTCGACCTGCGCCTCGCGCAATCGCTTCACCTGCCACTCGATCTGAAAGTGCTCCTCGGCATCGAGCTCGCCCACGCCGAAAACTCACGCATCCTGCTCGACGCCCTCGATGCAGATGGTGTGACGAGGCGGTACCTCGGCGGACTTGCAGTGAATTTCTGAGGAAAGCGCGTCCCGCGTCCATCTAAGCCCACATGGAGGGTCCATCCATGTGGCGTTATTTTCTTATCGTGGGCTTGGTGACTTCCTCTCTTTTCGCTGGGGTACCCCGTAAGGTGCAGGGAGTTGAACAGTCCGGGCCTTCATTTCGCGTTACGGTCTATTACGCGACGGACCGGGTGGCCACAGCCGACAAGCCACCGCTCTCTCCATACGGCTCGGCTCGATCAAAAGAACTGGCGTACGGCGCTGCGCACGTCTCAATTCCGTCGAGCCACACAATCGGCGTGATCGAGGAAGCCACGAAATGGAAGTTTCAGTTTTCACCAGATGTGACCCGTGACGTCGTGTTTCTGGACACAACGTCGATGACATCCGACGCTTTCTTCAAGACGATGAAACAGCAGACAGCAGCGAGTTCGTCATCTGTTCGCTCGCATTCCGCGCTGATCTTGATTCACGGATTCTGGACTAACTTCGACGAGGCGATTCGCCGGGCCGCGCAGACGAAATACGACATCGGATTCGATGGCCCGGTGATCGTGTACACATGGCCTTCCTACGGCGACGGGGTCTTCTACGCGGCTGACGAGAACAATGCGGAATGGACGGTCCACCATTTGCGACTTTTCCTTTCGGACTTTTCAACTCTCGTAGGTGCTCAGACCGACATCATTGCCCACAGCATGGGGAATCGCATACTCGCTCACGCCCTCGAATCAGAAGCCGAGCGTTGTCCTCTGCCGGTGGTGCATCTGGATCAGATCATTCTTGCCGCACCAGACATGGATAGAGAGACGTTTCTCGGGATCGCCGAGACCATCACTCCGCTGGCCAAACGGATCACGGTTTACGCGTCGCGACACGATCAGGCGCTCGCCATCTCGCACTCGCTGCACCAAGGCAGCCGCGCTGGCGAGGCGGGTCCGGAAATTGTTGTTCTGCCCAGGGTCGAGACGATCGATGTTGGTGAGGTCGACCAGAGTTTTCGTGGCCACTCCTACGTGTTCGAGAATGTCACTGTTCTTTCGGACATTTCGGCGGCGCTGCGCGGGAAAGCGATCGGCATTGTCCGCTGCGGATTCGTCTCCCAAACTCTACAAACGCTGTCGTATTTCACGATGGTGAGGCCAGCCATGGGCATCAAGTCGCCATGTGTGGTTCGGCCGGCAATCGTTACTTCAAACCCGGCCGGATCTCCTGCACCAGCTTCTCGAACCGCATCGAGATCCCCTTCGTCACGATGATCTGTTTGAGGTAATTGAGCGAGGTGATGGCGGCGGGGATGCCGGAGATGGCGGCGGGGATCGAGGCCAGGCGGCCGGCGAGCTGCATTGTTTTGTCGGCCACGCTGTAATCCTGCGATCTGAAATCGGCGCTTGCTTCGCGGTTGTAGGCGAGGGTCAGAAGGTAGATGTCGGCGACCAGTTCGCGGAAGCGCATCTCGCTGCCCCAGGCGAAGCAATCGCCGGAGCGGATGTTTTCGAGAAACTCGGAGACCGTTTCGCCCTTCGATACCGTGTGAACCTTCGCCACGTACTTCAGCGTGTGCGCGTCCGAGCCGCCGATCATTGATGCGCGCCGGCCGCCTTTCTGCACGCTGTTCACGAGCTGCTGCACCATCTTGTTGTGGAACGAGGCCATCGCGCCGTTCAGCACTTCGAAGATGTCGAACATCTCCAGAAGCTCGGCGATGTAGCGCGCGGCCACATTCTTCATCCGGTAGTTCTGGAAGAGGTGGTTGACGCCGAAGATCAGCCGTTCAGATTTGAGGTAGGGCACGAGGTCGCGGATGTTCGGTCGCAGCCGCTGGATCTCGCGATGCTGCAGTTCGGTCAGCCCCCACACGCCGATGTGGATGCGCTGGCTCGTCTCGGGGAAGTACGTCTCGACCTCTTCGCCGATGAAGAAGTCGTCCATGTCGGGGAACTTGTTGAGGAGGTAGAGCGCGCCGTCGATCGAATCGTGATCGGTGATCGTGACGTACGACATGCCACGTTCCTTCGCGATCCGATACACGTCCTCGGGGTTGTTGTAGCAGTCGCGAGTGTTGGCGCGGCGGAAGTACTTGAAGATTGAGTAGCGGCTGTGGCAATGCAGATCGGCCCGCTTGACTTTGGGATCCGCGAGGATCTGAACCGAGGCCGTGTCGCTCATCGAGTTTGGGTGATTGTTCAACCTGCGGCTCTTTTCTACAATTCGCGTGCCGTGGCTGAGCTCCGCGCAGTGTAGCGCAAGGAAACGGCGGCTCGGCCGCGCCTATGGGAGGCAACGCGGCATTGCAGAGGATGACGGGAACTGGGAGCAAGGTGTAGGGTGTGACCGGGCAGAGCCGGGCACCAGCCTTGCGCTCCAAACTTCGAAATGACGCAGAGCAATCGAAAGATGCCGGGCTCCGGCAATCCGGGCGAGTGGATGGATGACGAGATGCCGAAGAGTCTCCCGATCATCCCGCTCGTTTCGTCCGTTCTTTTTCCGAACGGCGTGCTTTCGTTGCAAGTCGGCATCGACCGTAACGTCCGCCTGCTGAAGAGCCTCGGCGAGGATCAGAATCTCATCGCCGCGTTCTGTCAGAAGACGGGCGACAAGGAAAATCCGCGCGCCGAGGATCTCTCGCAGATCGGTGTGCTTGCGGCGATCGTCCAGCGGCTGCCGCTTTCTGCCGATCGCTATCAGGTTTTCCTGCAGGGGCGCGAGCGCGTCGAGCTCGTTCATATGCTCCAGAACGAGCCGTATTTCGAGGGGATGCTGCGCGAGGTCGTGCCGCGTCCGATTGCGAAGAGCGCCAAGAACGACAACTTGATGAACAAGGCGATGTCGCTCTTCGGAAAGCTCGTCGAGAGCGATCCGAAATACTCGAACGAGATTCTCAACATCCTGCGCATGAACATGACCGAGGGGCCGGACACGTTCGCCGACCTTCTCTCATCGTTCGTCAACTTTCCGCTCGAAGAAAAACAACTCCTGCTCGAGACCGTGAATCCGATCGAGCGCCTCGAGCTTCTCGTCGCCGGCATTCAACGCGACCTCGGCAAAGCAACCTTCGACAAGGAACTGCAGCGCCAGATCCAGACATCGATCGATCGCCGTGATCGCGAGGGCTATCTTCGCGAGCAGTTGCGCGTCATTCAGGACGAGCTTGGCGATTCGAGCGCCTCCGACCGTGAGGCCGATTCGTATCGAACCCGCGTCGAAGCTCTTCCGCTCGCCGAGGAGCAGAAAGAAGCGCTGCGCCGCGAAGTGAACCGTCTTTCGCAGCTTTCGCCATCATCGAGCGACTACGCCGTCATCAAAGGCCATCTCGATACCGTGTTCCAGGTGCCTTGGTCGGCGAAAACGGACGATCAGCTCGATCTTGTACGTGCCGAGGAGATTCTCGACGCGCGGCATCACGGGCTGGAAAAAGTCAAAGAGCGTGTGCTCGAATTTCTCGCCGTTCTCAAACTGAAGGGCGATCTGAAAGGACCGATTCTCTGTTTCGTCGGACCGCCCGGAGTCGGCAAGACCTCGCTCGGCGCAGCCATCGCCGACGCACTCGGACGCAAGTTTGTGCGCATGGCCGTCGGCGGCGTCACTGACGAATCGGAGATTCGCGGCCATCGCAAGACGTACATCGGCGCGATGCCGGGAAAACTGATCCAGAGCTACATCCAGGTCGGCGTCAACAACCCGCTGATCATGATCGACGAGATCGACAAGATCGGGAAGGACTTCCGCGGCGATCCCGCGTCCGCGTTGCTCGAAGTGCTCGATACGAAACAGAACAACGCCTTCGTCGACCGCTACCTCGAAATTCCCTACGACCTCTCGCACACGCTTTTCATCAGCACCGCCAACATGCTCGACACGATTCCCAGCCCGCTGCGCGATCGGATGGAAGTCATCCGTTTGTCCGGCTACACGGAGCCGGAGAAAGTCGAGATCGCGAAGAAGCATCTCGTTCCCGAGCTGCTGGCGAGCCACGGACTCGAGCTCGATCAGGTGACGTTCGAAGACGACGCGCTGTTCACAGTCATTCGCGAATACACGGCCGAGGCGGGCGTTCGCAATCTGGAGCGGAAGATCGCCACGATCCTTCGCAAGATCGCGCGCAAAGTAGCTGGCGGCGAGGATCACGCGCACTTCACCGTTGCCAGCAGCGACCTCGAGCCCTACCTTGGACTGCCATCGTACGAACATGAATTCGCGGAACGCCATCCGGAGATCGGCGTGACGACCGGCCTGGCTTGGACGCAGTACGGGGGCGAGATCATGTTCATCGAAGCCACGCGCATGGCCGGCAGCGGACGGACCACCGTCACCGGTCAGCTCGGCGACGTCATGCGCGAGTCGGTGACGGCGGCGTATTCGTACGTGCGCTCGAAAGCGAAAGACCTCGAGATCGACGACAAGCAATTCAGCGAGCACGACATCCACATCCATTTTCCTGCCGGCGCGACTCCGAAAGATGGGCCGTCGGCCGGCGTCGCCATTGCCACTTGTATCGCCTCGGTGATGGGGGAGCGACCCGTGCGCCACGACGTGGCCATGACCGGCGAGATCACACTTCGCGGTAAAGTGCTCTCCGTTGGCGGGGTCAAGGAAAAGGTGATGGCGGCACAGCGTGCGAATATCAAAACCGTCGTGCTACCGGAAGGCAACCGCAAGGATCTGAGCGAGGTGCCCGACGAGGTGAAGGATGGATTGCACTTCATTTTCGCGGCGCGCGTCGAAGATGTGTGGAAAGAGACTCTGATTCCGCTCTACATCCCGCGGCCGAGCAATCGCAAATACGACGACGCGGAGTACAAAGCGGAGCACCAGAAAAGCGAGCGGCCCGAACAGCGATGAGTGACCCGAGGAAACACGGCTTCCTGGACAGCGTCCTGTTCGCCGCGCTCGTTCTCCTCGTCTTCGGCGTCAGCACCTACTTGTGTTTCACATTGTTCATTCGCGGCCGCTCTGTATCGACGCCGAACCTCGTCGGAAAATCGGTGAAGGATGCGACCGCGATCTGCACCGAGCTCGGCGTCAGTCTCGTCGTCGATCCTGCGCACCAGCGCAATTCGGACAAGATCGCGCCCGGCAGCATCGCCTGGCAGAACCGCACTCCAGGCACCACGAACCTCGTGAAGCGCGGCACCGACATCCACGTCGAGCTGAGCGCAGGTCCGCTGGTTCTGCAGGTTCCCGATCTCGACGGACAGTCGGCCCGCACGGCGCTTCTCCGCCTCGGACAGCAAAACCTCAAGCTCGACAATCTCACCTACGTCGACAGTTCGCTGACGCCGGGAATTCTCGCCGAGGAGCCGCCGAAAGGGACGGTAGTTGCCGCGCAAGCCAAAGTCTCGCTGCTCGTCGCCGTGCCCGTTCCGCCGCCGTCGTTCGTGATGCCGGACCTCATCGACTATCCGCTCGATACCGTGCGTCCGTCGCTGGAACGGCGCGGACTCAACGTCTCCAACGTGAAGTTCGAGTCGTATCCCGGCATCGCCGACGGGATTATCATCCGCCAGTTTCCGTTGCGCGGTGCAGAGGTCAGCGGCCGCGACCCCATCACGGTCGTCGTCAGCAGGCAGGAAGAGGGTGGGATCATCGAGCAGCCTGCCGCGGTTGGACCTCCGAGCGCCGTCCCCACGACTACGAATCAATGACGAAAATCCAAATCGCACCCTCGCTTCTCTCGGCCGATTTTTCGCGCCTCGGTGACGAGCTGCGCGACATCGAACAGGGAGGCGCGGATCTCGTGCACCTGGACGTCATGGACGGGCACTTCGTCCCCAATCTGACGATCGGACCGGCGGTCGTGAAGTCGTGCCGCGCGCAGACGTCGCTGCCTTTCGATTGTCATCTCATGATCGCGCATCCCCAGCAATACATCGGCGCGTTCCTCGACGCGGGCGCGAACATGATCTCGATTCATCAGGAAACCGAGCCGCATCTGCAGCGTGCGTTGCGCATGATCCGCGACGGCGGCGCGAAGGCCGGCATCGCCATCAATCCCGGCACGGCCGCGGAATCGCTGAGCGCTGCGATCGAGTTCTGCGATTTCGTCCTCGTCATGACGGTCAATCCCGGCTTCGGCGGACAAAAGTTCATCGAACCTGTTGTGGGCAAGATCCGTCTCATTGCACAGATGATCCGGGAGCGAGGTGTCGCGGTCGATATCGAGGTCGACGGCGGCATCGATCCGTCAACCACGCCGCTGGTAGTGGCCGCCGGTGCGACCATTCTCGTGGCCGGATCGGCAGTTTTCGGCCAGCCGGACCGGAAGATGGCAATGGAAGCGATCAGAAACAGCGTTAGCGTGAGGACTTAGTGGATTAGTAGATGAGAGACAGTGGACTAGTAGATTAGTGGATTAGTCGATTCGGGAGGCAGCCAGCCCCAGTCTTCATCCACTGTTTTACCAGCGAAGCGAGAGAACGAAGCGGACTAGTCGATCAGTCGGTTCGAGAAAGCAGCCAACTCCAAGGCCTGCTTACCTAATCTACTAATCTACTCGTCCACTGTTCCACTTTACCGGAGGCACATTGAAAAAGACCCTGACCCTGATTGCGATCCTGTCGATCGCGCTTGCCGGCTGCCGGCACTTTTTTCACAAAAGCAGCAATACCGGCGGAAGCAGCGCTACGAAGTCGCTGCGCTCGACGTTCGATCCGGCCCTGATGAAGATGCCGAAGGAGAAAGTGTTCCAGCTCGGCGAAGATCAGTTTGCGAAGAAAAAGTACCAGAAGGCCCGCACCTACTACTCGCACGTCTACGAGACCTATCCGAACGATCCCCTCGGTCGCCGTGCCTTACTGCGCGTCGCCGACACGTACTACGAGCAGGGCGACGCGGTGAACCTCGTCGAGGCTCAGTACAAATACCGCGATTTCATCAATCGATACCCCGGCAGCGATCGCGCCGACTACGCGATGCTTCAGATCGCCATGTGCTCGTACAAGCAGATGGAGCGTCCTGACCGCGATCAGCAGAAGACGCGCGAAGCCCTCGAGAAGTTCAACGACGCCCTGAAGACCTATCCGAAAAGCACGCTTCGTCCGCAGATGGACAAGGGGCTGCAGGATGTGCTCGACCGCCTGGCGCGGCACGATCACATCATCGCCCGCTACTACATCAAGCGGCACAGCTTCAACGCCGCGGTCCAGCGGCTGAACAACATCGTCGAGGTCTATCCGAACTACGTCGAGCGCGACGGAGTCTTCTTCGACCTCGGCACCGCACTCTCCGGACTTGGGCGTACCGCCGAAGCGCGCCTCTACTTCGAGCGCGTTCTCTCCGAGTTTCCGCAAAGCATCTGGGCCGGAAAAGCCAAACAGAAACTCGGGAGCATCAAGACGACATGAAGCAGGTGGCGGCAGCGATCCTTCTCGCGCTCTCGCTCGCAGGATGCGCGTCCAACCGCGCGGCGAGCGAAGAGGCGGGACTACCGTCGCTGGTTCCGCCGCCCGATGTCGCGCCCGCGCCGGCGAATCCGGCCACCGAGGCGAGGCTGGCCGAGTTGCAGACATCGATGACCGAGCTTCTCGAACGGCTCGACGTCCTCAACTCGCGCATCGCCAAACTGGAGGCAGCGGAAGGGGAGAGCCGCGTCGTCGCGCAGCCGCAGACGCGCGTGCAGGAGAGTGTTCCCGTGCCGCGCGCCGTGGAACCGATCGTTGTGGCGCGCGCGGCCGAAGCGCCGATTCTCGCCGCTCGTCCAACGCCTCCTCCTGTGCGGGCTCAGGCACCAATCAGCGGCCCACTCCGTTCCGCGGCGATCGCCGACAGTTATCGCGATGCCCTCATCCTGTTCGGCAAGGGCCGCATGCCCGACGCGCGCGCGGCGCTGCAGAAGATCTTCGATGCCGAGCCGTCCGGCGAGCTGGCGGACAACGCGCTCTACTGGATCGGCGAAACGTACTTTGCTACCGCCGACTACAGCAACGCCATGCGCGCCTACGAGCGCGTGACCAAGGAGTACCCGGAGCAGAACAAAGCGCCCGATGCGATGTTCAAGATCGGGCTCACGTTCGAAAAAACGGGAGACTTCGGCATGGCGAAAAAGACGTTTGAGGAAGTCATCCGCCGCTATCCGTACTCCACGGCATCCTCATCCGCAAAGCTGGAATTGAAGCGCGTGAAGTACTGACGCTGGGTCGCGAGTCGGGGGTCGGGAGCCGGAGTTGCCTGACGACTTCGCTTCCCTGCTTCCTTGCCAACTCCCGACACCCGACACCCGAACCGCGACTCCCGATACAATCGCGCCATGGCTGACGAATCCGAAAGCGGGGCATCGCTGCTGGCGCGAAAAGAGTTCGCGCGCGCCGTGCCACTCCTGAAACGCGATCTCGACAAGTACCAATCCAATCCGCGCATCCGCCTGCAGTACGCCGACGCGCTGGCAGGAGCGGGCGAGCACCTCGAGGCCATCGCGCAATACGAGCGCACCGCGAAGTACTACGAGGACAACGGTCTGACCGTGCAATCGATCGCCGTGACCAAGAAAGCGGAGAAGGTGCGCAGCCAGATCAGCGCGGCGCAGCCGAAGGAAGTCGCTGAAGGTAAGAGCGAGCCGCTTTTCTCGCGGCCGGTGCCGAAGTCGCCGCTCTTCGAAGTGCTGACTGAGGTCGAGCGCGATGCGCTCATTCGCGAAATGGATCTCGAGTCGCACGACGAGGGGAGCGTCATCATCAGCGAAGGACAGCCGGGCGCATCGATGTACATCATCGGCAGCGGCGAGGTGAAGATCTTCACGAACGGTCCGGGCGGATCCACTCTCTATCTCGCCAAGCTTGGCGAAGGGGATTTTTTCGGCGAAGTGAGCATGTTGACCGGCAAACCTCGCACAGCCACGATCACCGCGTCGCAGCGCACGGAACTGCTGCGGCTCGACAAAGAAAAACTCGACAACGCGCTGGCTAAGCATCCCGGGATCCGCAAAGTCCTGAACGAGTTCTACCAGCGCCGCGCGGAGCACACGGTTGAAGCGATGATCGAGAGCCTGAAGAAGAAAGGATGAGTGATGAAGGATGAAGGATGAGCGAAACCTGAGCACATCGGCGCTTTCACTCTTCACTCTTCAACCTTCACTCTTCGAAACATGCCCGTTCTTCCCATCGTCAAGTACGGCGATCCCGTCCTTCGCCAGCCCACCGCGCCGGTGATCGCGATCGATGAGCCGCTGCAGAAGCTGATCGACGACATGGTGGCCACGATGTACGCCGCGCCGGGTGTCGGGCTGGCGGCGAATCAGGTCGGCATCTCGAAACGACTGGCCGTGATCGACCTCTCCGTCGGCAAGAAGCCGGGCGGACTGCACATCTTCATCAATCCCGAAAAGGTCGAAGTCGAAGGAGCGGTCACGGAAGAAGAGGGTTGCCTCTCCATTCCTGATTTTGTCGAATCGGTCACGCGTCCGGAACGCGTCAAAGTTCGTTACACCGACCGCAACGGCGAGCAGCGCGAGATCTCCGGCGAAGGACTGATGGCCCGCGCCCTCTGCCACGAGATCGATCATCTCAACGGCAATCTCTACATCGATCATCTCCGCGGCTTCAAGAAAGAGCGGATCCTGAAGAAGGTTGCGAAGCTGGCGAAGTCGGGGATGTGGTGAGTTGCGGGGGTCGGCTTTCGGGAGTCGGGGGTCGGGGATAAGTCAGTCCTTCGAATCCGGGCATCTCCGACACCCGACTCGCGACTCGCGACCCCCGCACGCTATGGCATTGCCCCAAACGTCTCGCTGATCACGTTCTTCGTATCGATCTCGTTTTCGCGCAAGGCATCGGCGACGCGATCGATGAAGGGATCGAAGCCGGCGGCCATCACGATCGCTTCCGGGATCAGCTTGCGGTTGCGCGCGATGAGCGTTTCGATCTTTCCGCTCTCGTGCCGGATGGCGCCGTCGCGCGCGAGCGGATCGAAGTCGGCGGCGTAGAGGATGTTGCGCTGATCGGGCTCGTATAGAACGCAGATTGGACGCGGGTCGTGATTGGCGAGCATGGACAGGACGATGCTGCGAATGGGGGCGATGCCGGTATCTCCTGCCATGAAAACGAGGGGACGTCCGTCGTTTTCGGGAAGAAGAAAATCGCCGTACGGACCTTCGATCGTGACGTGTGCGCCGGCATCGAGTTTCGTGAGCGCTTTGCCGCCGCGTCCTGATCCGACACGCACGCAGAGCTGCACCGCCTGCGTGCGATTGGGTGCCGACGCGATCGTGTAGGCGCGCGAGATTCCATCCGGGAATCGGAAGTTCACCCACTGCCCCGGCTCGAACGAAAACGTATCGTCATCGAAGGCGACGGTAATCTGCACCACGCTCGGCGCCAGCTCTTCGATCTCCGTCACGGTTGCGGCGTAGGAAGGCATGGGCGAAGTATATCTGTGGCGGGGGTCGCGAATCGGGGGTCGGGGGTTGGGTGTGGGGGGTGGGTGTGGGGAGGTG
>DATAMS010000544.1:0-18969 GCA_036260495.1 Thermoanaerobaculia bacterium | reverse complement strand
TGAAACGATTCATCATTCTCGTGGCACTGCTCTGCGCGGCCTGCGGCGGTGAGAAACCGGAATCGGAGACAACCACGTTGCCTGCGTCGCCGCCTCCGCCGCGAACAGAAACGCACGCCGGGACCGGAGGCATCATCCCTTCGCCGCCGCCGGTCGCTGTTCACAAACCGAATCGATCCACGCCGCAGAAGTGTGCGGGCGACGGCTCCTACGAACAGGCACTGGACTGTTTTCGGATCTCGTCCGGCTTCGCGTTCGTCCTGGAAAATGCGCAGGGCGTTCAGGCGCAGGGGAAGATGACGCGCAGCACGCCGGGGATGGAGCGCGTGCAATTCAAAGCGGCGGACGGCATCTCATGGACGGGCGAGGCGAAGAAGGCCGGCGTCGTCTGGAGCCGCAACGGCAAGCACGAGCTGTCGCCGCCCGACATCACCAATCGCGTCTGGCAGCGGACGACGATGGTGCTCGATCCGATGAAAAAAGAGGGGACGCCGCAGCCTGCGTTCGAGAAGGCTGGCGGCGAGACGTTGAATCATTACCATTTCACCAATGCCAACAGCGGCGAAGTGAACGACGTCTGGGTCAGCGCGACGGACGGCAGCATCACGAAATGGACCGCCGGTGATTCGACGCTGCGGTTGCAATGATGGTCTGGGCGGCCGCGATCCTTCTCACGCTTGCCGGGTTGGCGATGATCGTTCGCCGGCACGACATGGCGAAAGCGCAATCGCTCGTCGCCGGCGGGCGGCTGGGTGCAGGATGCGTGATCGTCGAAGGGGCGATCCTGCTGCTGATGGCGTTGGCGGTCGTGGTGATGAATCGCTACGGCTTGTTTGATTGAGGTGTCGATGGCCGGTTACTCGGGGACGCCACTCGCAGCGAAGCTCGGCATCAAGGCTGGCTTCGCAGTTCTCGTCGTCAACGAGCCGGCGAGTTACCGGGAGCTTCTGGCGCCGTTGCCTGCCGATGTGACGTTCGTCAAGAAGTTGACCAACTCCGTCGATCTCATTCATCTGTTCACGAAATCGGCCGCGGAGCTCGATGCGAAACTGCGCGCCTGGCGCACCGCGGTCAAGCCGGATGCGACGGTCTGGATCTCCTGGCCGAAGAAGGCATCGAAGGTTGCCACTGACATCACCGAGGACGTCATTCGTGAGGTTGCGCTGCCGATGGGATTCGTCGATGTGAAAGTCTGTGCGGTGGACGAGACGTGGTCGGGGTTGAAGCTTGTGATCCGGAAAGAGCTGCGGTGATTGCCCGAGCAGACGGCAACCACAGAGACACAGAGATCACTGAGGTAAAACCACTACCTCTGTGACCTCTGCGTCTCTGTGGTGGATGGTTTTTGATGATCCAGCGCTCGCACAAACTCCTCCAGCGGCATCGGTTTGCTGAACAGGAAGCCCTGGATGTACTCACATCCCATCTCGCGCAGAAACTCGAGCTGATCGCGGTGCTCGATCTCCTCGGCGATCACTTTCATCTCCAGCTCGTGCGCGAGATCGATGATCGCTTTCGTGATCGAGCGCGCCCGCTGCGTGGATGAAAGCCGCGAAACGAACGTGCCCGGCACCTTCACGCCGTCGAGCGGGAAGTGGAGCAAATGCTCGATCGATGAGTGCCCGGTGCCGAAGTCGTCGAGCCAGAGCTGGACGCCAAGCTCTTTCAACTCATCGAGCACATGCATCGTCTGTTTGGGATGCTCGATGTAGCTCATCTCCGTGATCTCGAGGTTGATCTTGCTCAGATCGTTCTTATTGCCGCCGACGAGTTTGAGTAGGCGCGGCATGAAATTGCCTTCCTGAAACTCGCGCGGCGAGAGGTTGACGTTGAGATGGACGTCCGGCCCGGCGCTCGTCTGCCACGACGCGGCGTCGGCGTACGCGCGGTGCATCGTCCAGGAGTCGAGCCGGAAGATATCGGGGCTTTCTTCCGCCGCCTCGGTCAGCGGCACCGCGCTGCGGATCTCGCCGCTCTCCCGTTTCGATCGCAGCAGCGCCTCGGCACTGACGATGCGGCGCGATTCCAACTCGTGGATCGGCTGGTAAAAGAGCACGAGCTGGTGTTGGTCGAGCGCGCGGCGCACGCCGGAGGAGCTTGCGGATTCAGTCATCGATCATGCTCTTCCAACAGGCGTGCCCATCGGCGTCCGCTACAATTCCGCGCTCATGCCCGAGGACATCTTGATCGTTCACTCGCGCGTGGCGGAGCGGGTGAAGCGCGGGCAGATCGTCCAGCACGTCCTCGGCGCGCTGCTCCTCGCGAACGCGGCGCTCGGGCATCTGCGATCGCCGGACAGCCATGCGATCGTTTTGCCCGTCCTCGAGATTGCCGCAAGCGCGGGGCTCATCATCGCCGCCATCCGCGAGAAAGTGCGGCACGCGCGCGGCGCCGGCCATGAAAAGGTGGCGTGGCTCGAGATCGCCGGCGCGGCGATGGGCTTTGTCGAAGCGGCGCAGCGAACGCAGGAACGGCATCACCTGTCGTTCCTCATTCTTTCGTTCGCGCAGCCGGTCATCCTGCTGCTCTTCGCCTTCCTCGACGCGCGGCTTTGGTCGAAGCGTTACATCAAAGTCGATGACGGCGGCTTCGAGATCCGGCTGCGACGGTGGCGGCGCCGCGTGAAGTGGAGCGATGTTCGTAGTTTTCGTCTACGTGAGAAAGCTCTCGAATTCACGCTGATCAACGGCCGCAAACGAACGATCAAGTTACGCGACGCGAAAGAGTGCGATCAGGCCATGCTCTGGCTCGAAGAAAAGCTCACGCAGCGCGGGATCGCAGCATCAGCGGCGCCATAGCTGCCAGCCGGCGACGGCGATTCCGATGAGCGCCAATCCGACGAGCAACTTGTTCGCCATCAGCGTCGACCAGATCGACGTCTGCAGCTTCGACTTCGGCACCTTCGCCATCGCGTTCATTTCGAGGCGCCGCTGCGTGCCGCGCATCGATTCATTGACCGCGGCTTTGAACGCGTCGAGCGTGCGCGGCTCGTCCGCGGGCGCGACGGCCATCGCGCGCTGCGTGTCGATGTGGATCACATTCGACGGCATGGGCACGATCATCTTCTGCCCGTGTTCGTTCGCGACGACGTTGTACGTTCCCTGATCGAAATAGAGCGGGCTGGGCCCGAGACGCGTGTTGCGAAGGAAGACGACATGCTCGTCGCCGGCTTGAAACACCGGCACGCCGATCGTCTCCTGATGGATTCCATTCACCGAGCCGCCCGGAGTCACGATGGTCACGTCGCCGGCGGCATTTCCCTTCATCGACTGCTCGACCGCGAAGGTCGCGTAGGTGACGATCCAGTGGCCGGTCGGATCGAAACGAGCTTCGGTTTTGACGCACTTGCCGAGGATGATGGCAGCGGAGTTGTCGACCTTCTCGTCGAAAGTGGCAGCCTGAGCAAGGGCCGCGTGCGCCGCGGGGACGGCAAGTACCACGAGCAGCAGCGCCGCGAGAGGAGCGAGTCGGTTATTTGTAGTCATCCTGAGCCTCGTGAGAAGCAATCGAGAGGCCAGTTTATTGCGTTGCGTGCGGCCGCGAACGGCCTGTCTCGTGCAGTGTGCCGCGTCGGGATGCGGCAATCGATCATTCTCTTGCTGGCACTGACGATCGCGGCCTGCGCGAAGCAGGATGAAAGCGAAAAACTCGCCAGAGATGTCACGTCGTGGAGCGCGACGTTGCAATTGGTCGCCGATGCGCGGTTGCGGCATGCAGCCGGCGCCGGGTTCGCTACGAAGAGCATCGACGCCGCGATCGAAGAGCTCACGACCGAGGCCGCGGCGCCGTCGCTGCCGGACGGCGTGACCGCCCGCGCGAAGCGAGTGATCGGCGCCGCGGGCGAGCTTCGCCAGGCGATCGCGAACGATGACAACGCAGGAATGCTGCGCGCGCGTCAGGCACTGGCCGCCGAGGCGGCGCAATCGCAATGAAGAAAGCAATGCAGATCGTCCTCGGCGTCGTGACGGGCATCGGCGGATTTCTCGAAGTCGGATCGATTGCTACCGCTGCCGAGGCTGGGGCGTCGTTTCGGTACAAATTGATCTGGGCCATCGCGCTCGGCACCGTCTGCCTCATCTTCCTGATCGAGATGACCGGCCGGCTTGCGGCGGTCTCCAAACACACGATCGCCGACGCCGTTCGCGAACGCTTCGGCTTCAAGTTCGCCATCGTGCCGCGCGGCGCGGAGCTGATCGTCAATCTGCTCGTGATCGCCTCCGAAATCGGCGGTGTGGCGCTGGCGCTCAAGTTCATCACCGGCATCGAAGTGCGCGTCTGGGCGATTCCGATTGCGCTTTTGCTGTGGCTCACGATCTGGGCCGGTACGCTCGATTTCATCGAAGACTCGACCGCGCTCCTCGGCCTGGTCTCGATCGCGTTCGTCGTCGCCGCGCTGAAAATGCATCCCGATTATCACGCCGTTTTGCATGGCCTTCTGCCGTCCGCGCCGCGCCAGGATGCGGCGCACTACTGGTACATCGCCGCCGGCATCCTCGGCGCCACCATCAGCCCGTACATGTTTCACTTCTACGGGTCCGGCGCCATCGAAGACAAATGGGGCGAGGACAGCCTCGGCGCGAACCGGATCACCGCCGGATTGGGGATGTCGTTCGGCGCGGTGATGTCGGTGGCAGTGTTGGTCAGCGCAGCACTGGTTCTCGCGCCGCGCGGCATCGAGGTAGCGCGCTACGAACAGGCCGCGCTGATCCTGATTCCTGCATTGGGACGATGGGGTCTTCCGCTTTTCGCCGCGACGCTCGGCATCTGCTGCTTCGGCGCGGCGATCGAAGTGAGCCTGGCAACCGCGTACATGCTGGCGCAGACGCTTGGCTGGAACTGGGGCGCGAACAAGAAGCCGGATCGGGAAGCGCGCTTTTCGATGACCTACGTGATCATGCTGCTCCTCGGTGGCTCGTTGTTGCTGACCGGAATCGATCCACTGAAGCTGACGATGTTCGCGATGGCCATCACCGCGGTGATTCTGCCGCTGATCGTGATGCCGTTCATGCTTCTCCTCAACGACAAGACGTACGTGCACGAGCACACGAACGGTCCGATCGGGAACACGGTAGTCATGGTCACGCTGATCCTCGCGTCGGTCGTGGCGATCATCACGATTCCGCTCGAAATTGCAGGAGGTGGCTGATGACGATGCGAAAAGACTACTGCCTTGTCCGCGATCTGCTCGATAACCAACTCGTCGACCGCGACAAGACCAACATCGGCAGGATCGACGGCATCGTGTTGCATGTCGCCCGAGGAAAGCAGCCGCGCGTGACATACCTCGAGTCGGGTGCGCTCGTTCTGGCGCGCCGGCTCGGGCCGCGATGGGAACGATTCGCTGCATTCATGACGCGCCATTTCGGCGTGCGCAAAACGCCGGTCTTCCGCGTGCCGTGGAAGTTGGTCACGAAGGCCGGCATCGACGTGCATGTCGACATCGACGGCAAGACGTCGGATGCATTCGCCTGGGAGCATTGGCTCGACGATCACGTGATCGGGAGGTTGCCGCTCGCGCATGAGCACAACGAAGAAAAATGAGGTGAAGCTCGAGTTATTCATCGGGCGGCGTGTCGTCGACGCGAATGGCGTGAAGGTGGGCCGCATCGAGGAAGTGCTGGCCGAGCGCGACGGCGAGGATCTGCTCGTGACGCACTACCTCGTCGGCGTTTACGGCCTGTTCAAACAGTTCTCGATCCAACATTTCGGCGCCGGCGTCCTTCGCCTCCTCGGCGCCCGAGCGTTCAGCAGGAAGCCGCAACGCATTCCGTGGGACAAACTCGATCTGAGCGATCCGGATCATCCGCGGCTGACGTGCGGGATTGGGGAGTTGTAATCAAAAACCTTGTCACGCGGAGACGCGGAGAGCACGGAGTTGGTTTCTTCGCGGCCTCCGCGTCTCCGCGTGAAACCGTAACTCCGAATCACGCCGCCCGCGGCCGTCGTCGCCGGTCCGCAATCGTCTCGCGCAGAAACTTCAGCAGGGCTCGCTCTTCCTTCGACATGCCGATGCGCACCACGGGGGAGCCTTTCTGTTTCTTGCGTAGCGTCTCGAAGGGCTTGCCTTCCATGTACTCGTCGAGGAGACGCGGGCAGATGTAGGAGGCGCGGCAGACGGCGGGGGTGTTGCCGAGTTGCTCGGATGTCGCCTGCACGGCATTCTTGATTTTACGCTTGCGCTCGGTCTTGCTCGCGCCTTGTCCCTGCATGGCCAGGGCGATGGAGCAGAGGAGCGTGCCGGCCCAGGTGCGGAAGTCTTTGGCCGTGAAGCTCGCGCCGATGATCGACTGGATGTAGTCGTTGACGTGCCGGTCTTTGACGTCGTGGGCTTTGCCGTTGTCGATGAAGGCGAAGAGCTCCGGCTCGCGCAACTTGCGCAGTTTCTCGATCACCAGCGCCACCTCGGCATCCTCAATGGCGCGCTTCTGCGACTTCCGCCATTTGCCGACGTAGTCGAACGAGATCACGCTGCCCTCGACCTTGACGTGTTTCGCGCGGATCGTCGTCAGTCCGTACGTCGCTTCCGACTTCGCGCTCTTGTCGTTGCCGACGCGGAAGAAGCCCTGATCGATGAGGCGGACGATCGAGGCGAGCACATGTTCGCGATCGAGCTCGGCGTGCTTCAGGTCCGCGCGGACGCGACGGCGCAAAGCGGGAAGCGCTTCGCCGAACTCGACGACGCGCTTGAATTTTTCTTCTTCCCGCTGCGCGCGAAAACGCGAATGGTAGAGATACTGCGTGCGCCCTTTCTTATCGAGCCCGACGGCTTGCAACGGTGCGGAGTCGCCGCGCGCGATTCGTACTTCCTGCCACGCCGGCGGAATGCGCAGTTTGCGAATGCGCTCCAGTGACTCTTCGTCGTCGATGAGGGTGCCCGAGGAGTTGCGGTAGTGGAAGCCGGTTTCTTTGGTGCCCTCGCGACGAATGCCGTGAAGATCGAGGTACCAGCGCCTGCGGACACCCTTTCCCGGCATGATGGGCGCGATTTTGCGAGAATGGTGCCGCTTGGGGGAACGCACTGATGCGAACGTGATGATCAGCAGCGACGCGATCGAGCCGCTCACCCTTCGTCTACGGCTCTTCGTCTTCACGCTTGCGATCATCGTCGCGGCCACGCGCTTCCTTGCGGTCTCGCATTCGATGTGGGATTGGGACGAGGCGCTTTTCGCGACGTCGCTTCATCACTACGACGTTTCGCTGCATCATCCGCATCCCCCCGGTTTCCCGCTCTTCTTCGCGCTGGCCAAACTCGCGCGCGTTGTCATCGACGACGACTTTCATGCCTTGCGCGCGATCAGCGTCCTGGCGTCGCTCTTCGTGTTCCCAGCGATGTTCGCGTTGGCGCGCTCGCTCCGCTTTCGTTTGCGAACGTGCGTCATCGCAGCGCTGCTCTTCTCGTTTCTTCCGAATGTCTGGTACTGGGGTGGAACTGGATTCACTGACGAGCTGGCGATGGTCACGTCGCTGGCCGGCGCGGCGCTGCTCCTTCGCGATGACCGCAAGCGCCGCACGTACCTCGCTGGCTGCGCCTTCTTCGCGGCGACGATGCTCGTTCGGGCGCAGAACGTACTTCTGGCCTGGCCGTGGATCGCCGGATCGTTTCGCCGATGGCGCGAACGGCGCGCGCAGGTCATTGCCGGCGCCGCGCTCATCGTTCTTCTCGTCGTGACCGGCTACGGAATCGCGGCGAAGCTCAGCGGCGTCGACGCGTACATCTCGGCCACGAAGTTCCATCAGCGTTACGTCGCGACTGTCGATGGGATGCTGAATCCGGAGCGGCCTCCGATGCGGAACTTGTTTTTCAATTTCGCATTCGATCCCTTTCAATCGTACGCGCTGACGTGGGGATCGCGCGCCGTCTCGATTCTGATGATCGTGTTCATGCTGGCGGCGTTTTTGCGCCCGAAGCGAGCGCACCTCCACATCATCCTGACGTTCGTGCCGAACTTTCTGCTGGCCTGGTTTTTTCTGAGCGCGACTGGCATCAGCAGGCTCTCGCTCGGATACATCGCGCTCAACGCGCTGCTTGCCGCCGACGGAATGGACGTCATCGCCAACTTTGTGACCTCGCGCGTGCGTGCGCTTCCGCGCGAGCGGCTGGCGATGGCGCTGCAAGTGCTCTTCGCCATCGTCGTCATCGGGCGCTACATCTTCTGGGTCTGGCCGGCGTTGGAAGAAGTGCGCACGAAGGATTCGCCGCCGGTACTGGCGATGCAATGGATACGGCAGCACGTTCCGCAAGGCACGACGATTTATCTGAGCGGCGCGCTGGAGCCGTTTCCCGAATACTTTCTTCCCGACTACCACGTGGTTTCCGTCGACTCGGATTTCGATGCGTCGCGGGTGGCGCTGCAGCCCGGTGCGTTCGTCGTGTCCGATGCACCCAGCCGTCGAGCCAGCGCCGTCAACTTCGTGCGTCCGCACCGGCGGCTTTGGGCACTTTTCAATCAGCGCTACTTCGAGACGTCGGTCGTCCCGGCCAGCGGCTGGATCAAGTTCGGCGATGGCTGGTACAACGAAGAAGACAACGGCCAGGGCGCGTGGTGGCGATGGATGCGCGGCGAAAGCCACGCGCTGCTTGGACCGCTCGGCCGGCCGGCGCAACTGCGCGTGACGCTCGCATATCCGGACGAGCTCGAGCCGGCGCCGGCGGTTGTGATCGCGCTCGACGGAAACGTCATCGACCGTTTCGTGGTCCCGCGTGGAAACGCAGTGCGCTCGTACGCCGTCTCGTCGCGCTCCGGCGCGCCCGACGAGTTGGTCATCTCGGTCGATCGAACGGTCAATCCGCTCCGCGCGCATCGCAGCCCCGACTCGCGCGACCTCGGCCTGCGCCTTCTTGACCTGACTTGGAAAGCGCGATGACGGATTCGGTTTTCGCGAACGCCGTCGAGCCGCTCACGCCGCGTCAACGCCGCCTCATCATCGTCCTTGCGATCGTCGTTGCCGCGACGCGATTCGTGGCCGTTTCGCATTCGATGTGGGATTGGGACGAGGCGCTCTTCGCGTCCGCACTCCAGCATTACGACGTCGCGCAGCATCATCCGCATCCGCCCGGCTTTCCACTGTTCTTTGGGCTGGCGAAGCTCGTGCGCTTCGTCGTTCACGATGAGTTTCATGCGCTGCGGGCCGTGAGCGTGTTCGCGTCGCTGTTTGTTTTTCCCGCGTTCTTCGCCCTCGCGCGTTCGTTGCGATTCCGCTTTCGTACGTGCGCGCTTGGTGCGACGCTCTTTTGTTTTCTGCCGAACGTCTGGTACTGGGGAGGGACGGGCTTCACCGACGAGCTGGCACTCGTCACGGCGCTGGCTGGTGCCGCGTTGCTGCTGCGCGACGATCGACGGCGCCGCACGTACATCGGAGGCTGTCTCTTCTTTGCAGCGACGATGCTGGTGCGCGCGCAGAACGTTCTGCTGCTGTGGCCGTGGATCGAGGCGTCGTGGCGTCGCATTCGCGCGAAGCGCACGTCGGACGTTGTCGCCGGCACCGCGCTCATCGTCGTTCTCGTGCTGACCGGCTACGGCATTGCAGCGAAGCTGACCGGATTCGCGGAGTTCGCCAAAGTAACAGCCGAGCACCAGCACTACATCGCGACAGTCGATGGCGCGCTGAACCCGGGGCGGATTCCGATGGCGAATCTGCTGCAGGATTTTCTCTTCGATCCATTCGAGTCACGCGCGGCATCGACGGCGTTGTTCGGATTCGCGCTCCTGTCGTTCGCGCGCCCGCGGCGTGCACATGCCGTCATTTTGCTGACGTTCCTGCCGAACTTTTTTCTGGCCTGGTTCCTTCTCAGCCCGAGCGGCATCAGCCGCCTTTCGCTCGGCTACATCGCGTTTGACGTGCTTCTGGCAGCCGATGGGATGGACGTGGTGGCGTCGTTTCTGGCGTCGCGCGCTCGAGCCGTTTCGCGCGAGCAGGTTGCGAGTGCGCTGCAAGTGCTCTTCGCCGCAATCGTCGTCGGACGCTACGTCGTCTGGGTCTGGCCGGGACTGGAGGAGGTCCGCTTGCGCGATTCGCCACCGGTGCAGGCGATGAGCTGGATCCGGCAGAACGTTCCGCGCGGAGCGACGATTCAAGTCAGCAGCGGACTCGATCCGTTCGCCGCGTACTTTCTGGCGGACTACAAAATCGTTTCTGACCTCGATCGTTCAACAACAGCGGGGAACATTGCCTGCAGCGTCACGGATCGCATCGATCCATCTCCGCAGGCGATCAACTTTCAGCGGCCGCGCCAGCATTTGTGGGCATTGTTCAACCGCCGCTACTTCGAGGTTTCTGTTCGTCCGCGGGAGTCGCGTGTTGGGAGCCGGATGCCGGAGCAATGAATTCTCTCCGACTCCCGACCCCCGAAAACCGGCACCCTCGCGGAGCTACATCTGGAACGTGATCGACTGCGGTCTCCATGTCTTCACGTGTTTGCCGTCTTTCATCGGCGGCGTGAAGCGGACGGCGCGCACCGCACGCATCGCTGCTTCGTTGAAGCCGTAGCGGGCATCGCCGCGCAGAATCTTGACGTCGGTCACTTCCCCGGTCTCGCTGATTAACGCCGTGATGATGATCGTTGCGTGCGCGCGTTGTTGCACGGCCAGTGGCGGATAGAAGGGATGGATCACCGATAGAGGCTCGGGAACCTTATCGAGCTCGGTGACATCGACGACGTCTCCTTCGTGAACGGTGGCGACCTGCGGCTGGGCAACAGGGGCGACGACGGCCGGCTGGGTTTGCGTCAGCGCCGGAGCCTGTTGCGCGACCGTCTGCGTAAGCGGTTGCGCTGACTGCTGCGCGGCGACGCGGCGCTGATCGAGCGCGGCAGCGGCGCCGCGATCCTCTGACTGCTGCGGAACCTGCGGTGTCGAGATCATGCTGGCGGTCTGCACGGGCGCATTCTTCGACTGCTGTTGTTTGAGCTGCTTGTTCATGTCGGACTGCAGCTTCATCATCTCTTCCTGCATCTTTTGTTCGACGGCGGCCTCGAACGCTTTCTTCTGCGCTCCGGGGTCGATCGGCGCGGTAGTCGATGCCGGGACGGCGGCAATGACCGGCTGCGAGATGATTTTCGGTTTCGGAGGCGGCACTGCCGCGACCTGCGGAGCCGGAGGTTGCGGCTTCGGCTTCAGGACGAAGAACGCGCCCGCGGCGACAGCGATGATTGCGGCGGCCGCGATTGCGATCAGCGGCGCGCGGCTCTTCGTCTGCGGAGCGGACGAGAACATGTTTTCCGCCGCGGCTGGTGGGACTGCCGATGCCGGTGTCGCGGCGTACGCGGCGGCGTTGACCTTCAATTCTTTCTCGATCTCGACTGGCTCTCCTTCGAGCTCCTTCTTGAGCAGATTGCTGAGATAGAAGGCCAGATTGAAGGTGGAAGCCGAATAACTGCCGCCGTGTACGAGCGCGGAAAGGACTTGCTTCATGTCGCCAATCGACGCGTATCGGGCGTTGGGATCGATTGCCAGCGACTTCTCCAGAATGGTGCGGAGATCGTCCGGCAGCGGCTGTCCCGAAAACGTACGCGCGGCGCGGACCGTCTGCGTGAACGCGCTCGCCGTCGCGGCGTCCGGCGGTTCGGCGCCGGTGATCAATAGATAAAGGATGGCTCCGAGCGAGTAGACATCCGTCGTCTTCGAAATCTCACCGGACGATCGGTACTCGGCGGGGAAGTAACGGCCCAACTCCGCGGCCACTTTCGAATCGCTCAATGATGCAACGATTCCCTTGCCGAGCTGCTGACCGGCGACGCGGATCTCGCCTTCGTCAGTGATCCAGACGAATTGCGGGATGAGCGCACCGTGATTGAGGCGGTTGCCGAGGTAGCGAAGATCGGCGGTCGTCGCCAGCGAGAGAGCGATTTTCTCGGCGATGACAATAGCCTGATCGAGAGGCACGGGGTTCGGCGTCGTGCCGGCATCGCCGCGGGCGCGGTCGACGATGTGGCGCAGCGAACGGCCACCCGAATATTCGTGAGCGACGAACGGAACGCCGTCGATCACGCCGATCGTCTGATCCTTCGCGAACGTCGTTCCGCTCAGCAGCGGCACCAACTGACTGGCCTCGGACGCGCTTTGCGTCATGGCCGTTCGGTGGCCGCCGCTCATCCGGCGCACAGCCAGCATCGGACTGAGAGTTGATCCGTCGAGCCGGGCGGCGCGCCAGAGCTCACCGAGCGAATCGGTGTCGAGTTTCTTGAATAGGATGAACGTTCCGAACTGCTCGTACGGGCGGTTTTTGGCAGCCATCTCTCGGGACCCTCTCGGATTGTTTGCGGTCCGCGGAGGATAGCACGAAAGGTTATTGGCAGTAAGTTATTTGGTAGTTTGCGACTGTGCCTGTTGCGCCGCGCGCTGATCGCGATACCACTGAATCTGGTAGATCTGCACGTTGCGGTCGTGGTCCGCGATGTTGGTGGCAAACGCGTGCGTGCCGTCGTGTTTGGCGACGAAGTAGAGGAAATCGCTCTTCGCCGGCGCAGCTGCGGCTTGCAGCGACGCCAGTCCCGGATTGGCGATTGGCCCAGGCGGCAGGCCGTGAAAACGATACGTGTTGTACGGCGAATCGATCTGCAGATCGGCCTTGTGGATGTTTCCGTCCCAATGTCCGGCGAGCTTGAGCGCGTAGATGACCGTGGGGTCAGCGCCGAGGAGCATGTGGCGATTGATGCGGTTGAGGTAGACCGAGGCGACGAGTGGGCGCTCCTGCGGCATGCGCGCCTCGGTCTCCACAATCGACGCCAGCGTGACCGTTTTGTGCAGATCCAGACCGGTCGTGATGTAGTTCATCTCGCCGCTGAAATGCTTGCGGAAGTTGGTGACCATCGCGGCGATGATGTCGCGCGGCGGCGTGCCGGGATTGAATTTGTAGGTATCGGGGAAGAGGTAGCCCTCGAGCGTTTTTGCGTCGGGGGCGATGTCGCGGATCAACTCAGGATCGGCGGTGATCTTGTCCCACTCGGCGTCGCGACCGAATCCTTCCTGCACAAAGATGTGTGCAACCGCGAAACGGTCCAACCCTTCGCGGACGGTCACAACTTTCGCGACGACATCGCCGCGGATCAGCTTGTCGAGCACTTCCTCGGCTGTCATCGGCTTCGAGAATTCGTAGATCCCGGCCTTGATCTTGTCGTTGTGCCGGACGACCTTCATGTAGACCAGCGGCAGGTATTCGTCGCGAATGATCCCTTCGGTTTGCAGATGCTTGAGGATCAACGCCGTGCGAAGCCCGTGATGCACCTCGACGTCTTTGTACTGCTGCGTGTAGCCGCGGAACGGTGAGCGCATGGCGCGGAGGAAGAACCAGCCGCCGGCAACGGCGAGGATCGCGGCGAAAATGCCGACCGTCATCAGCGACTGCAGGAGCTTCCTGCAGCCGCCTGGCTTCCGTGCGCGGCGAGCTATGACGTCCTCCGGGCAACGTCATCGAGATACGACTGGAGAATCACTGCCGCGGCATGCATGTCGATTTCTCGCTGGGCCTCGCGCCGTTTCATCCCATTGTCGCGCAATTGCCGTGCGGCCTCATTTGTCGTAAGCGCTTCGTCCCAGAGCACGACCACTTTGCACGTTTTCTGCCGCAGCCGCTCGGCGAAGTCGCGAAACTTCTCTTCGCCGCCGCTGCTGTTGGGGCGCCGAGGTACACCGAGGACGATGGTGTCAGCGTCAAGGTCGTGCGCGATGCCCGCGAGTTTGCTGATCACATCACCTTCGTTCTTCAGCACCGAGTGCGGCCTGGCGATTGCGCCGGAGTCGCTGACAGCCACGCCGATGCGGCGGCCTCCGTAGTCGATGGCGATGATGGACATCGTCGCGATTGTACTTGGCCGTACAACGTACAATGCGGGAACCCGAGGACGCTGATGAAGAACTTCAACCTGGACGCCATTCTCGAGGCGATGCTGAAGATGTCGGATCGAGTCTCCGACCTCAACTTCTCCGTCGGACGTCCGCCGCAGGTCGAGATCGACGGGCAGCTCGCGCCGGTCAATTTCCCAGGGCTGTCTCGGCTCACGCCGTACCAGACCGAAATGATCGTCATGCATATGCTGCGCGGCGACCGTGAGCTCACGCGCACGCTGCTGACGAACGGATCGGTCGATCTGTCCTATTCGATTCCGCAGAAGACGCGATTTCGCGTCAACATCTTTGCGCAGCGCGGCACGTACGCGATCGTTCTGCGCGTCATTCCGGAAGGGATCCCGTCGCTCGAATCGCTCAACCTTCCCGCGGAGCTCGGGAACATCTGCAAGCTGAAGAACGGCATCGTCCTGGTGACGGGACCGACCGGTTCGGGCAAATCGACGACGCTGGCCGCGCTGATTCACAAGATCAACAACGAGTACGCGTATCACATCATCACGATCGAAGATCCGGTCGAGTACATGCACAAGCACATCAAGTCGACCGTGAATCAGCGCGAGTTGGGTGCCGATACGAAGTCCTTCTCGCTGGCCCTTCGCTCGGCGTTGCGGCAGGCGCCGAAAGTGATCCTCATCGGTGAGATGCGCGACGTCGAGACGATCGAGATTGCGATGGAAGCCGCCGAGACAGGCCATCTCGTTCTGTCGACGCTGCACACGGTTGATGCGGCCAAGACGATCGACCGCATCGTGGGCGTTTTTCCGAAAGATCAGGAGTCGGCGGTGCGCACCCGGTTCGCGCAGTCGTTCCGATACGTCGTCTCGCAACGTCTCCTGCCGAAGAAGGGTGGCGGCCGGCTGGCGGTGCTGGAGATTCTCAAGTCGACGATGCGGACCCGGGATTACGTGCTCCGAGGGGAGACCGATGGGCGCTCGCTCACCGATGCCATGCACGATGGCTCGGTCGACGGGATGCAGACCTTCGATGACCAGCTCGAGAAACTGTGGAATCAACGCGCGATCACGAGAGAAATCGCGCTCGCGTACGCGTCGAATCCCACGAACCTTGCGCTGCGACTGATGGATGATCCGGAAGAGGCGGTACCGGCCGGGGGCGATGGCGATTCGATGCTGTCGATGCTGGAGTAGCGATGAAGATCGTCTGCACGTCCTGCCAGAAGCCGCTCACGCTCGACGAGACCAGGCTGCCGATGAAGGCGGTCCTTGTGCCGTGTCCCGTGTGTCAGACGAAGCTGACGGTGGACCGGCGCAATCTGGAGATGGCAGGCGCGGTGGCATCGGCGCCGCCGGCCGCAGCAACGCAGGCCGCAGAACCGCACGCGCAGCAGCATGAGGAAGATGAGAGCTTCGGTGCGAAGGCGCTGATCGTCGGGAATGATCATCCCGCGCTGCGTCAGGCCGCGAAGATGATCGGATTCATGCCGGTCGTCATCGCCTCTCCGCAGCAGGCGCGCGAGTACTTCATGCAGGAGTATCCGCCGGTGGTCATGCTGAATCCCGCGCAGATCACGCCGCCGCCGCTCGCCGATTTCGGGCCGATCGTCTCACTTGCGCCGTCGGATCGCAGGAAGGCGTTCTTCATCCTCGTTTCGGACAATCTGCGTACTCTCGACGGCAATGCCGCGTTTTTGTACGGCGTCAACCTCGTCGTCGCCGCGAAAGACCTCGGCGCATTCCAGCAGATCTACCGCGAGGCGCACGGTTATCACGAACGGCTGTATGCACCGCTGGCCGCGGCGCTCAAGGCGATGGAGTCATAAAAAAGGGCGCCTCGCGGCGCCCTCTTCCGATCGCTTGTGGAGAGGCGTTTACTGGGTCTGGACGCCGTCCGGATACATGAGGAACGAGCCCTCAGAGTAGACGATGTCGCAGTCGAAGTTCGTGGTCGGACCCTGGGTCAGAGTGCCCAGCGTTCCGTCCTTGCCGTAGGAAATGATGCCGTACGTCTGATTGGCGACCCGGTACTCCCAGTTGTTGTTCCAGCCGTCGTGCGGTGGCAGGTTTTTGATATAGGTCGGCGACAGCATTCCTGACAGATCATGCGAAACCGTTCCTGGGACGCTCAACCCCGCGGCGTCATACTTGTTCACGTCCGTTGCGCGTGCTTCCCAAGCCGTAGCGATTGTGCGCATGTCGGCCATGGTGCGTTTCTGCTTCGATCGCGCCATTGCCGTGAGCAGGTTTGGAATCGCGATGGCCGCGAGGATGCCGATGATCGCAACGACGATCAGCAGCTCGATGAGAGTGAAACCCTTCTGATTCTTCTTTATCATTTGTACCCCTCCTGAGACTCATGAGGCAATCGCGGTGCCGGTCCTGACGGTTTTATGAAGGGTAGTCGAATCAGCGACTTGCGATCGGCCGCCATCCAATTGCTGATGTTCCTGGACGATTTTCGGGGGCAACTCTGACAAATTGTGTCAATGGGCCTGATCAGTGGCATGTGGTAGGGGCGCGCCCATTTGCGCAGAGTGTCTTGCATCATGAATAGGAAAAGGGAAACGAGCTACTGGGTCTGGGCGCCGTCGGGATACATGAGGAAGGCACCCTCAGCGTAGACGATGTCGCAGTCGAAGTTAGTGGTCGGACCCTGGGTAATCGTGCCCATTTTTCCGTCCTTGCCGTAGGAAATGATCGCATACGCCAGGTTGCCGGCCCGGTACTCGAACTCGTTGTTCCAGCCGTCGAACGGCGGCAGCGATTTGATATAGGTCGGCGACAGCAATCCTGACATCTCTGCCGGAGTCGACGTCGACGAGGGGATGGTGCTGATCGCACCTGCAGCGTTGTACCTGTTCATCTCCGTGGCCCGCGCTTCCCAGGCTGTAGCGATCGTGCGCATGTCGGCCATGGTCCGCTTCTGCTTTGACCGTCCCATAGCAGACAGAAAATTTGGTATGGCAATGGCTGCAAGGATGCCGATGATGGCAACGACGACGAGCAGCTCAATAAGGGTAAAACCCCGCTGTTTCTTCTTCATCTCTGCACCTTCCCTCGGAGCTCATAACGCGGTCGCGATGCCGGTTTGGCTCCGATTTCCTAAGTACTTGTTCAACGAGAGGGTTGCGAACGATGGCATCCTCTTGTGATGTCCATCTTTTGACACTTTTCGCACTCTAATCTGACAAATTATGTCGGGTCCCGCCCTCGCCTCAGTTTGCGAAAGCGAATCTCTGTGTGATGTTGTGCATCAACTGAACGCCGTTCTGGAACCAGTCGGTGCGCAGCCGTTCATCGATGGAGTGGATTCCCTGAGTTTGGTACCAGTCGGTGGGAAGCGGCATCAATCCGTAGGCATCGATGCCCTTTGCACGGAGATACCTCGAGTCGTTCGTCGAGGTCACGAGGATCTCAGTTCCGGCCCGCGCACCGGGATACTGCTTGAGCGCCTCCGCCGCGATGAGATCGAACATCGGTGTGTGGCGGGAACTGATGGGGGTCGGACCGATCTTCTCAAAGACTTGAGCGATCGTCGCGCCATATCGTGAAGCGATGCCGCGCAGCCACTCGATACGGGTATCCGGATTTTCGTCGGGCAGATTGTAGAGATTGACACGCATGGAGACGCCTGAGGGGCGGTCGGACTCGATTGTCGCTGGATAGAGAGCGTTCTGCGTCAGCTCGCGATAACCCCCCGGCAAGAGCCAGAACTTGCCTGCCGCGATGGTGCGGTTGACGTCATCGAGAAACTGCCCCTGCTCGATTCGCAGCGGCGCGAGGTCGTGCATGAACTCTTTCACCTCGGGAAGTACGCGGTCCGGATCGGCCGAAGTCATGAACGGCTCCAGCGCGATGCGCAATGCCTGCATCGATTGCCGGTCTGGCGCGTGCAGCAGCAGCCTGACCATCATTTTGGTGCCGGTCTCGATGCCAAAGTAGGTGACGTGTTCCTGCGTGGTCTCGGTAATGCCTCCTTCATTGACAGCGTAGCGGATGCCCGCGAAGACATCGGGACGGTGCTCGAGCAACCAGACCATGCCCAACTGACCGCCAGCTTCCTCGTCAGCGGTGGCCAGAAACACGATGTCGCGGTCAGGCGTGCGATGTGCGCGCACGACATCGATGAACGCGAGGAGCTCGCAGATTGCGATGCCTTTCATATCGAGCGTTCCGCGTCCGTAGAGCTGATCGAAACGAAGCTCGGCCGCGAACGGCGCCCGGGTCCAGCCCTTCCGGTATGCTGGTACGACGTCGATGTGATTGAGCAGGAGGAGTCCGCCTTCGTGTTGTTTCCCAGGCAAGCGGGCGTAGACGTTTGCGCGGCCGGGGGCTGACTCGATGATCTCGGCCTGGATACCGTTCTTCGCGAGGATTGCGGCCAGAAATCGCGCGCCGGCGAGCTCCTTGCCCGGCGGATTCGACGTATCGATGCGCACGTACTGCTGCAGGAGCGCGAGGGCCGGCGTGATCGTTGCCTGCTTCGGAATCCATAACTGCGAGTTGATCTCATCGTTCGTCTGCTTGTTGTAGACGACGAGCGCAGCGATCACGGCCAGTGAAATGGCGATGAAGACGAGCAGCCAACGCCAGCGACGCATCCGCTCAACCCACCTGACCGTCGGAATCCGGCGAACCGTCTGCTTCCGTCGTTTCGACCGCCGCCGGCTCGACGTGTGTTCCGGCTGCGTCGGCGACGACGTGAATCCGTTCTTCGTAGGCAGGCAGTGCCGATGCGCCATCGCCCGGCTTGCGGTAGACGATGAGAATGCCGGTCAGAAAGGCTCCGGTAATCAGTGAGATCAGCATTCCGACGCGCACGAGCTCATTGCGGTACTCCATCACGACATGATGCCGCCCGGGCGTGAGGATGATTCCCTGGTAACCGATGTTCGTCGTGATCGCCGGCACGCGCGATCCGTCAACGCGAATGGTCCAGTACTTATGCGGCGTCACGCTCATCACCAGAAAACACTGGCCGCTGCACTCGGCATCGAGTGTGGCGGTATTCGCGGTCTCGACGACGTGGCTGACGATTCCGGCCGCAGGGACGAACGACGGCCGGGGAATGAACGCCACCAGCGGGCTGAACGTCCTGGTGCTCAACTGCTTTGCGAAGTCTTCCCGGTCGCGAATGGTGATGATCTGGTTTGTGAAGTAGTAGC
>DATAMS010000538.1:0-2753 GCA_036260495.1 Thermoanaerobaculia bacterium | reverse complement strand
CGAGTATCGTGGCCGCGCCTTCGTCGCCCTTCACGGCTCATGGAATCGCGAGCCGCGAACCGGCTACAAAGTCATCAGCATCCCGTTCAAGAATGGGAAGCCAACAGGCGGATACGACGATTTCGTCGCCGGCTGGATGCCGGATGAAACGAGCCGGACCGTGTGGGGCCGTCCGGTTGGCCTTCTCGTCCTCGCCGACGGATCACTGCTCATCTCCGACGACGGAGGCGAGAAGATCTGGCGGGTGACATACGGGAAGTAGCAATCAAGCGCCCAATTCACGGCTTCCCTCTTGCACTGACTACCTTCGTCACACACCACACGACGAAAGGAAGACAGATGCCACGAAAGCAGGGGAAATCGGCTGTCAAACGGGCCGGAGGAGCTGTTGCACGCACGGCTCGAAAAGTCGCAGCGAAGCTCGATCCACGAAAACGCGCGAAAGTCGCCGCCGCTCCGAAGAAAGCCGCGAAGAAGGCGAAAGGCGCAAAACCAAAAGCATTGCAGACGAAGGCCAGAGCGGCAAAACCAAAGGCAGTGAAGACGAAGCCAGCACAGACGAACGTTGTGCAGGCGAAGCCAGCGCAGACCAAGCCCACTCCGGCACCGGCCAGACCCGTCCGCCGCGAGTCCGACGTCCCGATGGATGTCATCGCGCAGGAGTACGCGCCGTCTCAGACCAGCATCAAGACATCGTTCCGAAGCGATGGCGCCGATCACGAGCGCGATCAGGAGCTGCCGCCTGGCGCCGGCGAGCGCTTCGAGAATGAAGACCATTTCACCAACAAGTCCGGCGACGCACGCATCGGCACGCACGGCCGCAGCTACGAGTCAAGCGAGCAGCGCGCGTCCGCCACAAGCGATTCGAGGAGCTAACGACATGGATACCCCGATGGGAAACACCGGTTTCGGCGACGCATCAACCCCAACCTCGAGCGGCGGCACGGGCTCGATGGCGTCAGCATCAAGCGGCTATTGCCCGACTTGCGGCCAATCGCGCTCCGCCACAGGCAACACCGGTCTCGATCAGTTCCTGGGCCGCCTCGGCATCAGCGAGGAAATGATCACCAACCTCAAATCGTCGATTCAGAACGTCGACGTTGAGGAGTACCTCAACACGGCCCGCGACTACCTCAAAGGCGGCACGGATAAAGCGACGAGCTACGCCAAAGAAAACCCCGGCAAAGTGGCCGCGGGAGTGGCCGTGCTCGCGGTAGGAACGGGGCTGTTGATCAGCGCCTTGAACCGGGATTGAGCCCGAGACGCTCCCCATTTTCCCGCAATGCCACGCTCAAACATCGAGCGCCTTCTCCCCCACGGGTTTTTCGTGGGGGAGAAGGTGCTCGATGTTCGAGTCCCGTCGAGGGTCAAACTCGGTCTGGCTAGCGACCTCGGCGTCTCTCATACAATTGCGGCGATGCCGCTGGTTCCGGAGCTGAATGTCACTGACCGTGTCTGCGTCATCGGCGACATCAGCATTCATTACGTTGAAGCCGGTCGCGGACCGCTCATCGTTCTGCTGCATGGCTTTCCTGAGTTCTGGTACTCATGGCGCCATCAGATTCCGGCGCTTGCTGCGGCGGGATTTCATGTCGTGGCCGCCGACCTTCGCGGCTACAACGAATCGTCGAAACCGGGATCGATCGAGTCGTATCGTTTGCCGGAGCTGGCCAAAGACATCGCCGGCTTGATCACGCAGACCGGCGAAGGACCGGCCATCGTCTGCGGACACGACTGGGGTGGCGCGGTGGCGTGGTTCACGGCGATGCTACATCCCGAACTGGTCAGGAGTCTCATCATCCTCAACTCGCCGCATCCGGTCGCCTACCTGCGCGAGATGCGTCATTCCGCGCGGCAGAAATGCCGAGCCAAATACCAGCTTCTCTTTCATCCGCCGTGGCTGGCCGAATTCGTCCTGCGCCGTTTCCGCTACGCAGCGCTGCGCCGCACCATGGCGAAATACGGCTGCTTCACGCCGGAAGAGATCGAGCGCTACGTCGAGGCGTGGTCGAAACCGGGGGCGCTGACCGGAATGGCCAACTACTACCGGGCGACTCGGTTGCGAAAAGGCATGCGCGGCCTGGTGCGCCGCATCGACATTCCCACGCTGATGATCTGGGGCGACCTCGATCCCTTCTTCACCCCCGAGACACTGACCGGCTTCGCCGAGTATGTCCCCGACCTCCGCATTGAACACATCCCCGACAGCGGCCACTTCGTCCAGACCGATGCGCCGGTGAAAGTGAGCGAGTTGATGATCGCGTTCGTAGGCGGGAATTGACATCGTCGGTTCGCACGGACACGATGAGCGCTCAACCTGGCTCCAATCGACACATCAATACGGAGAACTGCAATGAAGCACTATCGCGCGTTTGGTCTGATGCTGAGTCTCATGTGTCTTCTGGCGGTGCCACGTGTCTTCGGACACGAGAAGGACAAAGACAAGAAGACGCACACCAAAGAGACCACGACCACTACCACCAAGACCCACACCAAATCGACGACCACCACGACGACGCACTCGAATGGCAGCGGCGACTCATCGTCGCACGAGCACTCTTCGCACGACTCGCATGGGGCGGCGACAACGTCAACGACGGGCGGCGACGTGATCCATTCGCACGGGTCGTCGTCCAGCACGTACTCGAGCCATTCGCACGGTACGCATCAGGCGACGTCCAGCAACTCCTCACACACGAACAATTCTCACGACCGCAATTTCAATCATGAGCGCGTCGTCGATCACGAGCACC
>DATAMS010000531.1:0-8282 GCA_036260495.1 Thermoanaerobaculia bacterium | reverse complement strand
CGGGCTGGACGGCGACTGTCAGGAGTTTGCCGAGCGGTCGGCCGTGCAATCCGCGAAAGGCGTCACGCGCGTTGTCATCATCGGCCGTGCCGGATTCCTTCACGTCGAGGGCCGGGCCGGCGCCGAGATCCGCGCTACCGGCCACGCGTGCGCGGCCATCGAGGAGTTGCTCGTCGGAATCCGGCTCTCCGCCTCCCGCTCGGGCTCGCAGGTGACGATCGAGGCGCACGTGCCGAAGCAGGAGAGCTCACTCTTCGCGTCAGCGCCGCGCCTCGACTTCACCGTCACGCTGCCGGCCGGGATCGCCGTCGACGTCGCCGACACATCCGGCGATCTGATCATTCGCGATACCGGCAAAACGAGAGTGGCCGTCGCCTTGGACGACGTGAACATCCGCGATGTCAAAGGCAACGTCACCGTGCAGGCCCGGTCCGGAGCGATCGATATCGACGGCGTCAGCGGCGATGTTCGCGTCCCCTCGAATCCGTCAGGCGCGGTCAGGATTGCTCGCGTTGGCGGCTCCGTGACGATCGATCAGCACGGCTCCGGCTCGATCGAGGTACGCAACGTCAAACGAAACCTCGCCATCACCGTGGACGGCCCAGGCGCCGTCGCCGTGTCCGACATCGGCGGCGACTTCACCCTCGGATCAAAAGGAAGCGGCAGCGTCGACTACGAGCGCGTGACGGGCCGCGTGACGGTTCCCGTCCGCTATCGTCGATAGCAAGCGGGACTTCGCTACCAGTCCCTGCTGCGCATTTGCTCTTCGCTTCGCTTGAAGCGGAACACTTGAACATTGCCGCAGCGATCACACGCGGTGGCACGCCATGCAGTGCTGCCAATCGCGCTTACGCCGAGACCGGAGTTATGAAGATCGGTCGTGTTTCGAATGTTCATGTCCGTGTAGGTTCCTTCACCGCAGATGACACACTTGATCGGCTTCATTTGTCTTCTCCCTCCTGTGGCTCGTGAATTCCCCCTGCAATTTCGGAAGCGTCTGGCTCTTCGAACTCGAAGAAAAATGCGGCTCGCGCGCGAGCGGAATTCTCCGGCGTCATCCCTTCTATGTCTTCCAACCTGCCCTCGGGCCAATGAACAAAGTGTTCGAGCCTCAAAGCCAAGGTTCGATCGATGCCGAGCACCTCCATAAGGCCCCGCCATCCCGCGGTGGTAGCGGGGATGCGCTCCATCGTGGTCCTGCCGGCCAAGAGATGCTTGAAGTTCCGAAACGAAGTCACGGACAGATCTAGACCTGTGGGGCCGGCAATGTTGGTGAGAAGGGCAAGCGTCTTGTTCAGCGTGCTCACCTCGCGTGTGAGTTTTTGGATGCTCTCTTCGATCTTCTCGCCTTGCATGTAGACGTCGCTCTCCACGATTGCCGTGTTGAAGTAGTCAGCCAAGTCGATGTGGACGCTCTCCGAGATGCGCCGACCGGCCCGACGGTTGAGGTAACTCACTTCAACATCGAACTTCGGGGCCGCTTCCTTGCGAACTTCTTTGATAGCAGATCCGAAGCAGAGTCGGTAAACCTTCTTCGGCGGGATGAACCGTGCGCCACGCGTCAGGATGTTTGGTACGCCACGGCCCGACGTGAGCCGGTCAGTGTCGGGAGTCACCTTGAACTGCACATCTTCAGCCGGAATATCTCCTATGTTCTCAATGATGAGGTGCATCAAGACGCCATGGTAGATATCCACGTCCACGCTGATAAGAGGCAGCACGACGTCACGTCGACTGCGGACGTCTTGGATCTCATAGTCCTCCATCGCTTCTGAACTGAAGTTGAATCGCTTGTAGTAGCGGAAGGTCATTCGTTCTTGGTGCGGTCCGCGGGCGCTTTTCGGGACTGCGATGATGTATGCGGATCGATCGGACGACAGTCGGATTTGGTGCACTTCCAGGCTGTCTACACGCGGGCTCACGTACGCGTTGATCAAGCTTTCGATTCGTTCGCGCGTCCACTTGGTGTGATCGACACCGCTATCGAGTGAAACTGGAAGCTTCGTTGCGTTGTCTTCGACGACGCTATACACGAGTACTCCTCCATCAGAGTTCGCGAAGGCTGACACGTCTTTCGAGAGGTCGGTCTTTACGTCGTTAAGCGCCTTGTCAAAGGCAGCACTTCGTTTGTAGTCGAGGTGCAAGTCCTCAACTACCTGATTGGTGATCAGCGCGTTCAGGTCGTCGATCGTCCTCGGAATGATCATTCCTGAATTCTAGCGATCTATCCCGCAACTAGCGCTGTTCTTGCAATCGCTGAGAGCGATCGAGGTGCGTTTCTACAGGCAGTAGATTGTTTGCTTAACAGGTGTTGTTTTTAGCAAACGTAGACACTCATCTAAGAGTGCAACCTTAGCGCCTTGACGCGCGGACGGCGCTCGTCAACAGCATGACCAGCGCCCCAAACTTCGTTTCCGCTTCCCATCCGAGCACGCGGCGCGCTTTCTCTGGGTTACCGCGGCTGTGGGTGATCTCGGAGGCGCGGAAGAGGGAGGGGTCGATGTCGGTATGGTCGTGCCAATCGAGATTGAAGTGTGCGAAGACGGCGGCGGCGAGCTCTTCCAAGGTGTGGCTCTCGCCGGTGGCGATGACGAAATCCTCAGGCTCGTCGCGTTGCAGCATGCGCCACATCGCTTCGACGTACTCGGCGGCATAGCCCCAATCGCGGGAGA
Source organism: Thermoanaerobaculia bacterium (assembly GCA_036260495.1). Taxonomy (GTDB): domain Bacteria; phylum Acidobacteriota; class Thermoanaerobaculia; order Gp7-AA8; family Gp7-AA8; genus JADGNZ01. The sequence continues at coordinate 5,610 of DATAMS010000531.1, read as the reverse complement.
CGTCGAGGCGGCCGAGGGTGAGGCGGGCCCGTTTGCCGGCGGCGATTTCGGAGGCAGCGGCGAAAATTTTCTTGGTCACGAAGCGCTCGGAGCGCAACGGCGATTCGTGATTGAAAAGGATTCCGGAGCAGGCGTAGATGCCGTACGCCTCGCGATAGTTGACGGTCGTCCAGTGCGCGGCTGCTTTGGCCATCGCGTAGGGACTGCGCGGAAAGAATGGTGTCGATTCATCGCTGGCAGTTCCTGGCGGCGTATCGCCAAAGCATTCGCTCGAGGCGGAGTTGTAAAGGCGCACCGGCAGCTTCAGGTAGCGAATGACTTCGAGCATGACTAGCGTAGCCTGAGCGATGCTGTCCATCGTCTCGACCGGCTGCGAAAATGAGAGGGCCACGGAGCTCTGGCCGGCGAGGTTGTAGATCTCATCAGGACGGATGCTGTCGACCAATTGGAGCAGCTCTCGAAAATCGCGCGCCGCGGCGGAGTGCGTCGTGACGCGATCGCGGATGCCGAGGGCGGTGAGACGGGAGAACGACTGCGATTCCGCGTCGCGCGATACGCCATGAACCTCGTATCCGCGTTCGAGCAACAAACGGGAGAGATAGGCGCCATCCTGCCCCGACACCCCGAAGATCAATGCGCGCTTCCCTGTTGGCGAGGTCATGCCAGGGCGTCGATGATGGCGTGCGTGCGGCGCTCAAAGTTCTCGTAGCTGAAGAATTCGAGCCCCTCGGGAATCGTGCGGGGTGCGGTGACAGCGAGAGCATCTTCGATCGCTACGCGAATCTCTGCCGGATTGGTCGGATCGACGAGCGGTCCCAGCGCGCCCAGGCGTAAGGCTTCGCGTCCACCGTCAAGACGGCTGGCAATTACGGGAACACCGCACGCCATGGCCTCGAGAAACACAAATCCGAAGCCTTCGCCGCGGCTGGGCATCACATAGACATCGGCCAGATTGTAGAGATCGGGCTTCTCATCCTCAGCGACAAAACCTGTGAAACGTACGGAATCAGCCACGCCGAGGCCGATTGCTCGCTGCTTCAGGCGCGGAATGTCGCTGCCGCTTCCAGCAATGACGTAGACGACTTCGGGCCGCGTGCGGAGGAGGGCCGGCAGGGTATCGAGCACCTCATCAAACCCCTTGTACCGTTCCGTGCCGACGATGCGGCCAAGGGTGAGAAGAACGCGTTTACCCTGGAGCGACCAGCGGCTGATGAGATCCTGGCGTCTCGTCCGGACGCCGTAGTTCCTGACGCGAACGGCGTTGGGGAGCACGAACGCCGGGCCGGTGAAGTGCGACCACGCGATGAAACGCTCGAGCGTCAGATCGCTGACGGAGATGACGCCGCGAATCTTGTGAACCAGATAGTTGGAAACAGGATCGCGGAGGCGCTTCCATGCGTCGATGCCGTGAGTAATCAGAAGCGGACTCTGACCCGTGAGACGTGCAAGGGGAAGAAGGTTGACGTGACCACACACGACGAGATCGAACGGCCCGCGGCGCACGGCCTCGCGAATGGCGCGTACGTAAGCGAATTTGCCTTCTGCGGCGCCGGTGACGAACGTCGCCTTGTCCGGCAGCGTCTCGGGTTGCCGCGGGATTAGCCGCGGAAGAACAACGACTTCCTCGCACGCGGGATGTGCGACCAATGCACTGATGAACTCGCGGTTGAAGAGTGCGATGCCGCCGTAGCCGCCGAAGGAGTCCGTGCCGAGGTGGAGGATTCTCATGACCAGCGCTCCAGGACAATGCGGGCCCAGCTTCGCATGCGGGTGCTTGTTCCGTCAGGAGCGAGGTCCATCCACTCGGCGAGCGGCACGCTGAAGCCGGTCTTAGGTCGCTCGCTGAGCCAGTCCGGAAGGGGATTGCGAGGGCTGTTCGCGAAGTGACGTTTGCAACGCTCTTTTTCGACGAGGAGCAGCGGCGCGATCTGGCGGAGGAGCGTGGCATCGACGAGCGGTGTGCGCACTTCGAGCGAGTGCGCCATGCTGGCCCAGTCGGTGTCGCGAAGGAGTTGGTTGCGCATGTAGAGCGACGCTTCGAGTGTGGCGACGCGGCCGAAGGCGGTGCCGGGATCGGGATTGATCGCCTCCGCAATGTGCTCGATCATCGATAGATGGCGGAGCCCTTCCTGCGCCGCCTCAGCCCCCATCAGTGCCGGCAAGTCCTCGGGCACGAACAGACCGCGTTTGAGAAGATAGGCGCCGGCCCACGAACGACCGTAGCGTGCCACGGCTCTCGCCTTCGGATTGCGGGCAAGACGGCTGACAGCGGAAGCTACGAACGGGATGCGCGCTGCTGCGACGATCCGAGGCAACGCACGGAACGACGGGTAGCTGCCAAAGAGCTCGTCGCCGCCGAGTCCGGAAATGGCCACTTTCAGACCGAGCTCCGCGGCTGCTTTGCTGACGAACCATGTGTTCGTCCCGTCGATGGTGGGTTGATCCATCGCGTCGAAGAGGCGGGGAAGGTCGGCGAGGAATTCGTCCCGCGCCACGAGACGCGTGACGTGCTCGGAACCGATCCGTTGCGCGAAACGCGCCGCGAGCGGAGCCTCGTCGGCGTTATGACCCTGAAACTCCTCGAAACGGAGGGTCACTGTGCGCGGCGGTTGAAAGAAGGCCTCGGTGGCCAGGGCGACGAGAGCGCAGGAGTCGATCCCCGCGGAGAGGAACGCGCCAACCGGGACGTCGGAGATGAGATGGTGGCGCAGTGAGTCGGTGACGAGCTCGCGTACGAGAACGTGAGAATCGACAAGACGCGCGGCGGGCTCGTCGCGTACGCCCTGCCCGAGGGTCGTTGCGATCGAGTAATAGTGACGTTGGTCATGAATCCCTCGCTCATCGATGAAGAACGAGGTTCCCGCTTCGACGGAGCGGATGTCGCGGAAGATCGTGTACGGCTCCGGAACGCTTCCCATCAACCAGAATCCGGCTACGCCCGCGGGATCGTGCGCGCGCGCGATGCGTCCGCCCGCGAGCAGCGCCTTGACGGTCGACGCCGCGCGGAATGTATTGCCGTCGTCGGCGATGTACAGCGGTTTGATTCCGTAGGGATCGCGCGCCACGAACATGCGGCGCTGCCGCGGCTCCCAGATCGCGAAGGAGAACATGCCGCGCAGCAGGTCGACCATTCCTGGTCCATCGCGCCGGTAGAGCTGCAGCAACACCTCGGTGTCCGACGTGGAGTGGAACCGTGCTCCCAACCGCTTCAGTCGTGCGCGCAGCTCGTGATGGTTGTAGATCTCGCCGTTGAAGACGATGTGCAACTCCCCGTCGACGTCCGTCATCGGCTGCGTGCCTTCGTCGGTCAGATCGATGATGGCGAGACGGCGGGCGCCGAGGGCGACGCGGTGGTCGGGCGAGATCCAGGTGCCGCCGGCGTCCGGGCCGCGCGGCCGCATCCGCTCGGTGATGGCCTCGATCTCGTTTGCATCGACGGGAGGAGCGTCGCTTCCGTAAGCGAAAAGAGCGGCAATTCCGCACATAGGTTCAGGCCTGCCGCTCGACCGGCACCTGCCCCAGGTGGCGCCGGAACCAGTAGCGGAGAAACAGCATGGCGATGAAACCGGCAATGCCAACGTAGTAGCCCACGTTCCGCAACTCCTCGATCACCGTGAGGACGGCAGCGACGGCAAAGAGCAGCGTGATGAACCAGATGGAGAGGATGGCTTTCGTGATGCTGCCATATTTCTCGACGAGGATGTGATGGAAGTGGCGGCGGTCGGCGTTGAACATCCGTGTCACGCGCGCGCCGATTGCCGACTCCGCGCCAAACCGCTGCTTCATGACGATGAGCGTGTCGAGCACTGGGAGCGCCAGAGCGAGCATCGGTCCGCCGACGATCAAAGCAGTGGGTGACTTGATTGGCCGGGCGATCGAACAGGCCGCAAGAAGCAATCCGATAAAAAGGCTGCCGGTGTCGCCCATGAAGATTTTTGCCGGCGGACGATTCCAACGGTAAAACCCGATGAGGCTTCCCGTCAGCGCGGTCATGATCACGAGGGAGAAGACGTCGTGACGGATGATCGCGATGACGCCGAAGGCGGCGGCGATCGTGATCGCAACTAACGTCGCGAGCGAGTCGATGCCATCGATGAAGTTGACGGCGTTAATGACACCCACGATCCAGATGACGGAGACGACCGATCCGAAAATACCGAGCCGGATGGTGAATCCTGCAAACGAGAATGATGAGAACTGGAATCCAAAGGTGACGAGGATGATCGCGGCGGCGGTCTGAACGATGAACTTTTTCGGCGCATCGGAACCGAGAAGATCGTCGTAAACACCAAGTCCGACGATGAGCGAGCCACTCGCCAGCACGGCGAAAAGGTAGGTGAGATTCTTCGACACCAGCTCCGCGGCGTGGCCGTTGGCCGCGAGGAGCATCAGCGGAAAGCCGAATCCGAAGATGATGGCCAGCCCGCCCATCCGCGGCGTCTCGACGGCGTGCAGTTTCCGTTCGTTCGGCCGGTCGATCGCCCCGGCTTCCTCCGCGATCCGCTTGACCGCAGCCGTGGTGATGAACGATGTCAGCGCGCTGGCGATGAAAAGGAGGAGCAGGGGAGCGGCGTATTGAGCCATCGGACTTGGTGAGAAGAATAGCAGTGTGCGCGGGTGTAGTGGGTCGGGAGTCGGGGGTCGGAGATCAGGAACGCGTGTGGCCTTGCTCCGACTCCCGACCCCCGACAGCCGACCCCCACGTATAGAATGCGCCCGACTTTTCTGAAGGAGCACACGCATGGCTGAACTTCCCGGCGTCGAGCGGGAGACCCTCGAGGTCGATGTGGTGATCGTCGGTGCCGGACCGGCCGGACTGGCTGCCGCTTACCGTCTCGCCGAGCTGGTCAAGGCACACAACGAATCCAACGCGGAGAAAAAACTGGAAGGGCTTTCGATCGCCGTGCTCGAGAAAGGGCAGGAGATCGGATCGCATGGCATCTCCGGTGCGGTCATGGATCCGCGCGGCATCGCCGAGCTGATGCCGGACTGGCTGGAACGCGGTTGCCCGATCGAATCGCCGGTCACCGACGACGGCTTCTGGTACCTCTTCGAGTCGATGAAGATCGCGGCGCCGATCATGCCGCCGCCGCTGCAGAACCACGGTAACTACGTCATCTCCCTCGGCGAGATGGTTCGTTGGATGGCGCCGATCGTCGGCGAGATGGGCGTCGACCTCTTCGCGGAGTTCGCGGCATCGCGCGTTCTGATCGAAAACGGGCGCGTCGTTGGCGTCCGAACGGGCGACAAAGGCATCGACAAGAACGGCCAGGCGAAAGCGAACTTCGAGCCGGGTGTCGACATCCGCGCCAAGGTCACGATTCTCGCGGAAGGTCCGCGCGGCACGCTGACGAAACAGCTTGCCAGCACCTTCGATCTGTACGCCGGAAAAAATCCGCAGGTCTATTCGGTCGGCGTCAAGGAGTTGTGGCAACTCCCCGACGATCGCTTCCCGCTCGGCAATGTGATTCACACACTCGGCTGGCCGCTCGATGGCGATACGTTCGGCGGCGGTTTCATGTACGGGATGAAGGACCGCATCATCGACATCGGTCTCGTCGTCGGACTCGATTACAGGAATCCCACACTCGATCCGCATCACGAGTTTCA
>DATAMS010000495.1:0-8076 GCA_036260495.1 Thermoanaerobaculia bacterium | reverse complement strand
TTGTAGAGAAGCATCGTCGTCCTCACTTCGCCGATTTGAGCGCGCCGCCGAACAGTGCCGGCGGATGGTCGACGTCGATCACGCGACCGTCGAAGAGATGGATCTCGCGCGAGGCGCGCGCCGCGCACTCAGGACTGTGCGTGACCATGACGATGGTCGTGCCGCGGCGGTTGATCTCGTCGAGCAGGTCCATGATCTCGCGCGCCATGAGCGAGTCGAGATTTCCGGTCGGCTCGTCGGCCAGGATCAGCTTCGGATCGGCCGCGAGCACGCGCGCAATGGCGACGCGCTGCTGTTGTCCGCCCGACATCTGCGACGGAAGATGATGCAGCCGCGACGAAAGCCCGACCACCTCAGCCGCCTTCTCGATGCGCGTCTTCCGCTCCCCTGCCGGCATGCCGCGATACCGCAGCGGGACATCAACGTTGTCGAAGAGATCGAGATCGGGGATCAGATTGAAGCTCTGAAAAATGAAGCCAATCTTCTGATTGCGGATGTGCGACATCTCGCGGTCGGAGAGTTTGCTGACGTCTTTGTCGTCGAGCTCGTAGACGCCGTGATCAAAGGTGTCGAGCAGTCCGGCCACGTTGAGGAAGGTCGTCTTCCCCGATCCCGAGGGACCCATGATGGCCACGAACTCACCGGCGTCGACGTTGAGCGAGAAATCCTCGAGGGCATGCGTCTCCACGAGCTCGGTCCGGTAAACCTTCCGTATGTTCTTCATGCGCAGCATCGATCTGTCTCCTGTCACTGCAGAATGAGTGTGTTGACGTTGCCGAATGGCGAGGTGTCCGAAAGGATCACGCGATCGCCCTCGCGCAACCCGCTGACGATTTCTACTTCTGACGCTCCCACCGATCCGAGCGTGATGGCGCGCCGCGTGGCCATGCTGCCGTCAACGACGTACGCACTGCGTCCGCCGCTGGCTTCGACGAACGCGCCGCGCGGAAGCTTGAGCACGTTCTTCTTCGATTCAAAAACGAGCCGCGCGCTGACCCGCTGGTTCTGCCGCAGCCCCTCGGGCCACTGCTGATCAGGCACCGCACGCGCCGTGATCTGGTTGCCGACGATCTCCGGCGAGACCGCGGTGATGTGCGCACCCTTCTCGCCGCCGCCGTACCCGATCATGAGCGGCGTTCCGATTCGCACGTCGCCCGCATACTCCTCGGGGATCGTGATCTCGAGCTCCAGCGACGAGAGATTGATGACAGTGAGGATTGCCTGATTCGCGGCCACGGCGTCGCGCTCGTTGACGGTGATCGCCGCCACCATGCCGTCGAACGGCGCGCGGATGGTCAGGTCCTCGAAGCGCTTCTGCAATTCGTCGGTCGCCGATTGCTGCCGGTCGGCCTGCAGTTTCCGGCTGCGGACATCGAAATCGGCGGTCTCGCGATTGAGTCCGATCTCGCGCCGCGCCTGCTCTAGCTCGAGTTGCGCAACGTGAACGTCGTCCTGCGCACGCTCGTAGTCGGTGCCGTTGATCAGTCCATCGTGCCGCAGCAGTTCCGCGCGCTGCAGCCCGCGCTTCGCCGCCTCCAACCGCACCTCGGAAAGCGCAACTTGCTGCCTCAACCGCGCATCCGATTGCGAGCCGGCAATCTTCCCCCGCTCGTAATCGGTGCGCAGCGAAAGAACCTGCGCCTTCGATTGATCGAGCGCGCTCCGCAGCTCCGGACTGTCGACGACCGCGAGGATGTCCCCTCGGCGTACAACGCTTCCCGCTTTCGTCCGCAGTGACACGATCCCCTGCGCCGGACTGACGAGCGTCGGATGCAGCGCGGCAACGACGCGCCCCTGCACCGAGATGTCGCGCACCAGATCGCCGCGAACAACGGTGCCCATCGAAAGTGTCGACGCGTCCACCGCCCGATCCGCCCGCGACCACCGCCTGATCGCCGGAAACGCGAACGCCAGCCCGATGACGACCGCCAGCAGCACCCCCGCCGCAATCATCCGCGGCCGCGTAAACGCCGGCGCCGGCCCAACGGCGCGGTCCATCGAGGATGCATTTTCGATCATTCAGCGACGCTCTAGGGCAACCGAGGTGCCACGAGCGAAGTGCTTGATTCTTCGATGATTCGGCGGATTTACAGTTGTCCGCGGAGTGTCCGAAGGGACAGATGTCCGCGGACAGTTGTCCGGTTGGACGCCGGTCGCTTACTGAGAAATCACCACTCGACTTTCATTAGTAACCGGCGGCTGGCTTCGCGGACGAACTCATCGCCCTGCTCGACTTCTGCGCAAACCCGATTCAGCGCCTCTGTGACCTCATCCGGCGAATGGCGAGCAACGTACTCCCGCAACGCAGCGGTGTACACCGCGCTCCGCGATCGATGCCGGCCACGGGCAAGGCGCTCCACCTCTTCGAAAAGGTCGTCCGGAACAGACACCGTCGTTTTCATATGCGCAGTCTAAACCGAAGGCACTTGTGTTCCGCGGACTGGTGACCGGCTGGCAAGATCGATTTCTGATCTCCACCGATCTCCTCACCTACAGAGATCAAGTCTTGATCTCATTCGATCGCTCTTCGATATGCATCGATCAACTCTCGATCGTCTTCAATCGACTTTTGATCGATTTCAATCAACTTTTGATCGATTTCGATCAACTTTTGATCGATGCCGATCAACTTTTGATCGATGCCGATCGTCTTTTGATCGAACGAGATCCGTTTTTGATCTCCATCGATCGTCGTTCGAACTCGATCGATCAATTCCTGATCTCAACAGATCGGCTCGCGATCGCCGCCGATCCCTTCTCGATCGCTGTGCATCGCAAGACGAATAGAATGGCTGTCCGTCCCCAGGCGACCGATGAGAGTCACGCGCACCGCATCCGCAGCCTTCACCGCCGAGTTCGAGAGCGAGGAAGAACTGCGCGCCGAACATGCCGCGAACCTGTTGATGGGCGGGCTTCGTTTCGTCACGACCGAGGTCGTGGCACTCAATGCCATGCTTCTCGTGACGTTGCGCGGTCCATGGGGCGGCGAATCGTTCGCGCGCGCAACCGTCGTCGCAAACCTGCCGGATGGAATCGCGCTCGCGATCGAAGGAAACAGCGACGAGCATTTCGCGCGATTGATGGCGAAGCCTGCAGGCAATCAGTCATCAGAAGAACCGCTCGAGCAAGAAGAGACGATCGAGAAACGAGAGAACATCTGGGATCGCATCCGCGCGCTCTCGCAAATGGAGAAACTTCTCCTGGCGGTGAAAGCCGATCGCAGCGAGCGCGCGCTTCTGCTGCAGGACAATGATCCACGCGTCCTGCTCTCGCTCCTCCGCAATCCGCGACTCACCGTCGACGAAGTGGCGCGCCTCGCAAAATCAACCTTCCTGAACTACCAGATCGCCGACGTGATCATGAAGACCACCCAATGGATGTCCACCCTGGACGTCCGCCTCGGCCTCATTCACAACGCCAAGACTCCGCCGGCGTTCGCACTGCGCATCCTGCCGACGCTGCCGGAGTCCGAGGTCCGCAGCATCGCACGCGCGGGATCGAGCATGGCGCTGAAAACGGCGGCGCTGCGTATTCTGCAAGGCCGTTAGAGGCTTATCCGCAGATGTCGCAGATGTTCGCAGATTGATCTGCGTTTTTCTGCGCCATCTGCGGATAAAAGCCTTTCACCAACCCCTCACTGGCCGCCACTCATCGACGATCGCATCGCCAGCGAGTACGTAGTAGCGGTCGTACATCGCGGCGGTGAGGCAGGAGTGATTCGGCACGATGCGGAGGCGCGTGCCGACCGGTGGCGGAGCGGACATCTTGAGTTTGCCGTGTTCCTGCGAGAGGGCCACGAGATGCGCGTCGAGCGGGTTGAGCGAGGCATCGCAGACGAGGCCGAAGCCGAAGTTTGGATCGAGATGATCGGGGCTCGTGTCTTTCGATAACGCCAGCGCGCCGGCGTCGATGATCGCGGCGCCGCGTTCGGGATAGGAGCCGACGACTGTGGCCAGCACGGAGACGGCGACGTCTTCGCGCGCGCAGGAGCCGAGGGTGGACTGGAAGGCGTCGAAGAAGACGTAGTTGCCGGGACGCACCTCGTCGGTCTCGGCGAACGTTTCGACGACCGAGGTTGTCGGCGTCGAGCCGATGCTGCGAGTCAAGCCGGACAGACCTTCGTTCGCGATCAGCGCGCGGAACCTCGTCAGCGACGATGTTTCCTCGGCAGCGATGCGGCGGATCTCATCGACGTCGTGCGCGTTGTACGAGTGGCCGGCGTGCGTGAGCAGTCCCTGAAAATGGACCGCGGGTGATCGCGACATGGCGATTGCGAGCCGCGCGCTGTCGGGATCGTCGGGATCGACGCCGGCGCGGTGGTAGCCGCAATCGACCTTCAGAAAGACGTCGAACACGACGCCACTCGACGCGCAAAACGCTTCTACCGCGTGTAGAGCCGCGGCGCTGTCGATGAGAATGTTGAGCCGCTCGATTCGCGCCGCCAGCGCCGCCGCACGCGCCAGTTTTTCGGGCGCAATCGGCATGGCGTAGGTGATGTCCACGAACCCCGCATTCGCGAAGAACTCCGCCTCGGCCATCGTCGAAACGGTGATCGGTCCGATGCCGCCGCCATGCTGCATTCGCCCGATCTCGATCGTCTTGTGCGTCTTCACATGCGGCCGGAATGCAACCCCCGAGGCTTGGGCCTTGGCGCGCATGCGCGAGCAGTTTTGCCCGACAATGTTGCGGTCAACGAGGAACGCGGGAGTGGGAATGTCGTTCACTGTGGTCACGCGAAGATGTTGTCACGCGAAGGCGCGAAGACGCGAAGAAAAAACTGTACGTGCCACATCACCTTCGCGTCTTCGCGGCTTCGCGTGAGACCCCGCACCATGAGAAAGATTCTTCACATCGACATGGACGCCTTCTACGCCTCGGTCGAGCAGCGCGACCGGCCGGAGCTGCGCGGGAAGCCGGTCATCGTCGGATGGCCGGGCCAGCGGAGCGTCGTCTGCGCGGCGTCGTACGAGGCGCGCAAGTTCGGCGTGCACTCGGCCATGCCGGCGACGCGGGCGATGAGGTTGTGCCCCGAGGGGACGTTCATTCATCCGGACTTTGAAAAGTATCGGGCGGTGTCGAAAAAGATTCGCGAGATCTTCGGGCGGCACACGCCGCTCGTCGAGCCGCTCTCGCTCGATGAGGCCTATCTCGATGTGACCGAGGAGCTGACGGGGATTCCGACGGCAACGGAGACGGCCGAGACGATCCGGCGCGAGATTCGTTCCGAGACGTTCCTCACCGCCTCGGCCGGCGTGGCGCCGAACAAGTTCCTGGCAAAGATCGCCAGCGACTGGCGCAAGCCGGACGGCTGCTTCGTCATCCGGCCGCATCAGGTGCAACAGTTCCTGATGCCGCTACCCGTGCGAAAAATCCCCGGCGTCGGACCGGCGACGGAGAAGGTGCTGACCGACATGGGCATCGCCACCGTCGGCGATCTTCACGGTTTCAGCAGCGAGCAGCTCGTGGCCCGCTTCGGCAAGTGGGGCACGCGACTCTGGGAGCTGGCGCACGGCATCGATGAATCGCCGGTCGTGCCATCGCAGAAACGGAAGTCGTGGTCGAGCGAGAACACCTTCGCCACCGACATCACGATCGAAGAAGTGGCCTCCTACATCACCGCCGAGTCGGAGAAACTGTGGAAGGCGCTCAGCGACAAGCAACTGACCGGCCGCACCGTGACCGTGAAGCTCCGCACCGGCGACTTCAAGACCGCCACCCGGCGGCTCACTCCCGAAACGCCGCCATCGAGCGGCGACGATCTCGCGCGCATCGGCACCGAGCTCCTGACGCGTTTCGATTTCCCGCCGCAAAGCCGCTACCGATTGGCAGGAATCGGGATGTCGAACTTTGTCGATGAGGAGGATGAGGCAGAAGTTAGCGACGAGAGATTGTTTGAAGTGTGAAGAGTGAAGTGTGAAGAGTGAAAGAAAACCGTTCACTCTTCACCGGTCACTCTTCCACTACAATCCGCGCCGCTTTTACTTCGCCCTTCACTCTTCCAACTTCACTCTTCAAAAGAGGTGCTCATGAATCCCGTTCAACCTATCAGTGTCGCGCAGTACGGAATCGGTCCGATCGGCGCGGAGATCGCTCGTTTACTTCTGACCAAACCGTGGGTGCGCATCGTCGCCGCGGTCGACGTCGATCCCAACAAGATCGGCAAAGACCTCGGCGAAGTGATCGGCCTCGATCGCGAGGCCGGCGTCAAGGTCACTGCCGAGCTCACAGGCAAACCCGATGTCGTCTGTCACTCCACCGGCTCGCGGCTGCGCGATGTCTCCGGCCAGCTCAAGGATCTTCTCAACCGCGGCTGCCACGTCGTCTCCACGTGCGAGGAGCTCTCCTTCCCGCTCGATCAGGCCATCCGCGAAGAGCTGCAACAGACGGCCCGCGCCCGCAACGTCACGCTCCTCGGCACCGGCGTGAATCCCGGCTTCGTGATGGACAAGCTGCCGCTGACGATTACGTCGGTCTGCCAGCGCGTCGATTCGGTCGAGATCATTCGCATCCAGAACGCATCGACGCGCCGCGAGCCGCTGCAGCGCAAAGTCGGCGCAGGGATGACGCCGGATGAGTTCCGCGCCGCCGTCGCCGCCGGCAAGATCAAACACATGGGCCTTCGTGAGTCGCTGATGATGGTCGGCAACGGCCTCGGCGCCGAATTCGAATCGGTGAGCGACGAAGTGATCGAGCCGATCATCGCCGAGCGCGAAGTGAAGACGCAGTACCTCACCTGCGCGGCGGGACAGGTCGCCGGCGTTCACCAGACGATCTACGGCAAAGGCAAGATCAACGTCAGCCTCGAGCTGCGCATGTACGTCGGCGCCGAGGATGTGGCGGCGGACAAGGTGATCGTGCACGGCGTGCCTGACGTGGAGATGGTGATCAAAGGCGGCGTCCACGGCGACCGCGCGACCGCGGCGATGGTCGTGAACTCGATCCCGCGCGTCGTGAATGCCCGGCCCGGCGTGCTGACGATGGACGATATTCCGGTCAGTTTTCGGTAAAGAAAAGGCTTAACCACAGAGACACAGAGGACACAGAGACTCAGTGATCTCTGTGTCTCTGTGGTGATCGGTTTTGCGAGCGCGTATCACGACGAATGGTCATACACGATGCGCCAGCCTTCGGGGCGGTGATGGAAGATCAGGGTGAACCTTCCCTGCGGCGCGTCGGCGGCGCGCGTGATCTTCCAGGCGCCGGTGACGACGACATCGTCGGCGCCCATCGGACGCATCTCGATGTCGGAAAAGACGAGCGTTCCCATCTTCGATTTTGAGTCGTACTTCACTTTGTAGCGGTCGCGCACTTTCGTCCAGCCGCGCGTGACGTCGGTGCCGGCGAACATCGTGTCGTCGCTCTTTGCGTAGCCATTCATGTAGGCATCGATGTCGCCGTGATTCCAGGCGGCGACCTGTGCGTCGAGTACGGCGCGAATCGCGGCCGAGGCATCGGCTGCGGGCTTGACCGGAGTGACGGAGAAACTTCCGCCGTTGGCCACGCTGACCAGGAGCGCGGCAGTGAGAACAGCAACCAGAGAGACCATTTTCTTCATGACGATTCCTTTCGAGTAGGCGCGCCCATGGAACGGCGCGCGATCAAATAGCCGAGGGTGAGGATGCCGGAGATGAGCCAGAGGATGGTCCAGGCCGGCGGCGCCGAACGCATCCAGTTCCACATCGCCAGCGTGATCGCCCACAGACCGTAGACGAACAGGAACATTCTTCGGTGACTGGAGTCGTCATCGACGCCGGCGGCGATGCTTGCGCCGAGGATGAGCGTGGGGATGAGGCCGAAGATGATGTTGAGGAGATGAATCATCGGTAGCGCACGTCGATCACTTTGCGGACGACGTCCTTCGCCACGCCGGGCAGGTTCTGCACGCGCGTCAGCACGTCGTTGAATGTGTGCGACTCGCCGCCGTGCTTGAAACACTCGGCGCAGCGCGGCAGCTCGGTGAAATCGCGGCGCTCGAACGCAGCCTGCATCGTAGCGAAGCGCGGTGAATCGAGGATTTCGCCGAGCGATTGCGTCTTCAGATCGCCGAGGACTTGATCGCCGTGCGCGTCGTAACAG
>DATAMS010000493.1:0-1957 GCA_036260495.1 Thermoanaerobaculia bacterium | reverse complement strand
CTCATTGAAATGACCCTCGGCTTGATCATTCGTTCGGATGACCATCACACCGCCACCTCGCTCGGCGTTCTGTCGAACCACTCGGGTGTCGATGTCACGAACGTCGATGTCGATCTCGTCCTGAAATCGCTGGGGCCAACGACGCTCTCGGCCGCGTCGCATCCGTCGCGGCCCCCCGACTGGTCGTGCCAGAGTACCGGACCCCTGAGCGTCCGCTGCCGCCTCCCCCTGATCCGCGGCGTGGAAGGTGCCTTTGTGCCGCTCGTCGTCACGATCGATCCCGCCGATGAAGGCCGCTTCGCGCTGACGGCGCAGGCAACCTGGAGCGTTGGCGACGCCACCTTCACCAGTGCGCCGCGGACCGTGAGCGCCCTGTACCAGCGAGAAGTACCCATCACGAATACGAACGACGACGGCGAGGGCTCGCTTCGCGCGGCGATCGACTACGCGAACGACACCTGTGCGCGCGACCTGGTGCCGTGTGCGCTGCAATTTGGCTTCACCGAGGCGCGACCGGATCAGGGGTGGTACACGATCCGTCCGCTGACTCCGCTTCCGGCGATCACCGCTCCGGACATCACCATCGACTCGCGAACCAGCCTTGTCAACAGCGCGCCGCGGGTCGAGCTGGACGGCTCGCTTCTTTCATCCGGGAACGGGCTGGAGTTGCGCGGCGAAGGACAGGCCTCGCTCACGTATCTCGCCATTGGCGGCTTCGCAGGCGATGGTGTTTCCATCACACGCCGCGGACCAACATCAATCTTCGCCTGCTCGATTGGTCTTCATCCGAATGGTCAGCCGAACGGAAACGGCAGTCGCGGGGTGAGCATCGACACACCGGCGTCAGACGTGTTGCTGGCCAGCACCCGGATCTCAGCGAACCGCCGCAGTGGCGTATTCATCATGGGTGGGGAACGCATCACGCTCGACCCTTACAACGTGATCGGCCGCTTCAACACGGATAATCCGCTGCTCGGGAACGGCGCCAGTGGTGTGTTCGTAGGTCCAAACGCGCACGACATCGTCATCCAACAAACGTTCATTGGCGGCAACGCGCAGATGGGAGTGGCGATCGCGCCCGAAGCGCGGAGCGTGCGGATCGACAACACGTGGATCGATCCGAACGGAGGCTTGCCGATCGATCACGGTCTCAACGGTTTTTCGGGCGAGGTCCGCGATCCATCGCACTTCGCCCTCCCGGCCCCTCGCATCGAGCTTGCGACGTATGACGCAACCAGGAACACCACGACGATACACGGCACATTCGATGCTCCCGATCCGGACACGAGCTGGACGCTCACCGTCTTCGGCAGCAGCATGGGAGATTGGCCGAATGCGGACTTACCCGCACTCGTGTTCCGCGGCAAGACATTTACGATGACGATGGGTGGTCATCCCGATGTGCTCCGCGCGACCGCCGGCGCCGCCTACTTTGGCGACTGGTCGACGAGCGAATACTCCCTGCCGGTCGCGGTGCGGTCTACGGGCCCGGTGACGAGAACCAGACCTTCGCGTTTCTGAGACGAAAGGAGTCCGCGACGAGCCCGGCTCGCGCCAGGTCATCGATCGATCGCACAGCGGAAGCCTACGGTGTTCTGTGAAAACCCCGGCACCGCGTTGTAGCGGATGGACGTGCGCGCACCCGCGCCTGTATCGGCCCAGGATCCTCCGCGCAGGACGCGCTGTTCGCCGCTGACCGGGCCCGAAGGATCGGTTACGGTGCCGGAATCGTAGTAGCCATTCCAATCCGCGGTCCATTGCGAAACGTTGCCGGTCATGTCGGCGAGACCGAAGGCGTTCGCGTTGAACGTTCCGACTGGGGTGGTGCCGAGGAACGGATAGTTGACCGCGGCGGCAGTTTGTTCAATGCCGACGGCTTCGACATTGCGGCCGCCGTTGTCGGCGAGGTTCGCGTTCCCCTTGCCCGCCGAATTCCCCCACGGAAAACGCCACCCCT
>DATAMS010000479.1:0-7721 GCA_036260495.1 Thermoanaerobaculia bacterium | reverse complement strand
CACGAAGACGACTTCGTGCCCGCGCCGCCGCAGCTCTTCCGCCGGTCCGAGCACGGAAGGGTGCTCGATGGCCGTTGTCACGATGTGATGAATTCCGAGTGTGGAGACCGCGCCGAAAATCGCGGCGTTGTTAGACTCGGTGCCGCCGCTCGTAAAGATGACGTCTCGCGCTTCGGCAGCAATCAAGCGCGCTACCGACTCGCGAGCATCCTCAATGCCGCGGCGCGCTGTCTGGCCTTCTTTGTGAATGCTCGATGCGTTGCCAAAGACGTCACGCAACGAAGTTTCAACGGCTTCCAACACGGCTGGATCGAGCGGTGTGGTTGCGTTGTTGTCGAGGTAGATGCGCATGAGAGTCGTCCTATTGTCGTTGGTATCCCGAGGTCCCGTCATGAAGAAAATGTCCCGGTGTGCAGTTTTGCTCGTCCTTGTCAACCTGACTCTCGTACTCAACGCGCAACAGACGAACGATCCGCCGGCGCCCGCCGCACAGACACCACCACCGCAGGCTTCCTCCGCCGCCCCCGCGAAACAAGTCCCTGACCTCGGCGTCCGCAAGCTCTCCCGCCGCGAGCGCAAGGACCGCATCAAGAATCTCTCGGAGAAGTTCCGCCAGTTCCTCACCGACGTCGAGCCGATCATGAATCCGACCGAGCTCGATACGTTCCTCATCCTCGAGACCGATCCCCAGCGCGAGATCTACGTCACCGAATTCTGGCGCCGGCGCGACAAAGCCAACGGCACGACCAATCACAGCTTTCGCGACGAGTACTACGAACGGCTGGAGACCGCGAAAGAGGAGTTCAAGAACGTCTCGTCGGATCGCAGCCGCATCTATCTGATCCACGGCGCGCCGGAGGACCGCATCAAGATCGATTGCCGCTTGCTGCAACCGGCCGAGATCTGGAAGTACGTGTACATCCCGGGGATGGGTCACGATATCCGTTTTCTCTTCTTCCAGGCACGCAACGGCATCGACTTGAAACTCTTCAATCCGATCGATCCCGAATTGATCAAACAGCTCATTTCCCAGGATGAGGTTGGAATGGACGTAACCGGAGACGCCGCCGTCAGCCGTGTCTTTGGACCGGCAGGCCTGGGTGCCAACGTCAGCAATCTCGAGCTTCAATGCCGCGATGGCGACGAGTATCTGCGCGCGGTTACGCAGGCGCAGTTGAACAAGTGGGACATGCAGCGCATCTTCGAGCCTCCGCAAGTCAACGAAGAGGATGTACATAAGATCCTGCGGTCGGTCGTGCTCGCGAATCCGAATGCGCCGAAACTCACGCACGACGTCGCGATCCAGTTTCCGGCCAAACAGGGCAGCCGCACCGACACTGAGATCACGATCACTCTTCCGCTCGCGCAACTGACCCGAAAGGATGTCAACAACACGAAGCTCTACAGTCTCGACGTCACCGGCGAGATTCTCAAGGACGATCAGCTTTTCGAGAACTATCGCTATCGCTTCGACTATCCGGGCGACCTGTCCAACCCCAACGTCGCCGTCGTCATCGATCGTTTTCTCCGCCCCGCCGATTACGTTGCCCGGGTGCGCGTGCAGGACATCAACTCCGGCGCCGAGGCCATCGTCGAAAAGCACATCACCGTGCCGGAGATCTTCGACACGCCCGAGCAGCAGAAGGCGAAAGAGAGCGCGTCGACAGCCATCTCGCAGCTCAAAGACGACATCGAATCGAACGAATCGCGTCTTCGCATCGTGCCGCTCACGGACGACCTTCTCAGCGGCATCCAGCACATCGACACGATCGCATTCGGCGAGGACATCAAAGGGGTCGAGTTTTATCTCGATGGCAAGAAGGTGATGACGAAGCGGCAGCCGCCGTACACGCTCGATCTCGACTTCGGCAACGTACCGCAGACGCGCCGCGTGCGCGCCGTGGCCATCAACGAAAAAGGCGAGCCGATCACCGGCGATGAGCTGGTGCTCAACACCGGCAACGATCCGTTCCGCGTACGCATCATCTCGCCACGCATCGCCTTCAAGCTGCACGGCCGGACACGCGTGGAAATGGGAGTGAATGTGCCCGAGGGGAAGAAGCTCGATCATGTCGACCTCTTCCTCAACGAGACGAAGATGGCCTCGCTCTTCGGCCCGCCGTACGTGCAGACGATCGACATTCCGGCGCAGGAAGGCGTCGGCTACATCCGCGCCGTCGCGGAATTGAAAGACGATCCGCAGCCGCCCGTCGAAGATCTCGTGATGATCAACACGCCGCAGTTCATGGAGGAGGTGAACGTTCACCTCGTCGAGCTGCCGACCACCGTGCTGCGCAACGGCCATCCGATCAACAACCTCGCCGAGAACGCATTCAAGGTCATGGATGAGGGCAAGGCGGTGAAAGTGGCGAAGTTCGAGCACGTGAACAATCTCGCGCTTTCGGTCGGTCTGGCCATCGACACGTCGGCGTCGATGCAACCGCGGATGTCGGAGGCGCAGAAGGCGGCGTCGCAGTTCTTCACGAACGTGATGCGCAAAGGCGACCGCGCCTTCCTGGTCTCGTTCGATACGCAACCGCAGCTCATTCAGCGCTGGTCGCCGCGCCTTGCCGACGTCAATGCCGGTTTGGCGAAACTGCGCGCCGAGGAGTCGACAGCGTTGTACGACGCGGTGGTCTATTCGCTTTACAACTTCGTGGGCGTGCGCGGACAGAAAGCACTCGTGCTCGTGACGGACGGTAAAGACACGTCGTCGAAATTCACGTTCGATCAGGCTCTCGAGTACGCCCGGCGCGCGGCCGTTCCGATCTACGCGATCGGCATCGGTATCGGGTCAGCCGAGTTCGACACCCGCTACAAGTTGAGCCGCTTCACGACGGAGACCGGCGGCAACACCTACTACATCGACATGGCTTCAGAGCTTGGCCGCATCTACGACGACATTCAAAACGAGTTGCGCTCGCAATACATCCTCGGCTTCTATCCGCCCGAGGGCGTCAAGGCAGGATCGAAGTGGCGCACGGTGGATGTTCAGGTAAGCGAAGGGAAAGCGAAAACGATCCGCGGCTACTACCCATGAAGGCCGCGGGCGCAGCAATTCTTCTCCTTCTGGCAGGCGTGACCGCAGCGGCGCAAACGCTGCCGCCGGCGGCGAGTCAAGGCGTCGTCAAACTATCGCGCCGCGAACGCAAGGATCGCATCGCCAAACTTGCGGAGGTCTACCGGCAGTTTCTCGATGACGTCGAGCCGATCATGCTGGATCAGGAGCGCGACACGTTCCTGATCATGGAGAGCGACGCGCAACGCGATCTCTACATCGCCGATTTCTGGCGCCGTCATGATTTGAGCGAAGGAACACCGAGCGGCGCGTTCCAAAAAATCTATTACGACCGCATCGCCACGGCGAAGGAGTTGTTTGGCACGCTCCACGAGGACCGTTCGCGCGCGCTGTTGGTTCACGGCGATCCCGCGGAGCGCATCGAGCTCGATCGCTGTCAGCTTCTGCAGCCAATGGAGCTCTGGACGTACCGCAACGTGAAAGAACTGGGCACCACGACCCACTTCATGTTCTACCAGCCGCGCGGGGGCGTCGAGTACCGGTTGTGGATTCCGTACAACGGCGTGCTCAGTCCCGCCGACAACGTGAGCGACTCGCAAGACACGCGATACGACCTCATCTCGAGCGAAGTGGTGTCCACCACGAGAAGCAGACAAGAGGCCATCAACCACGTATTCGGGATGATTCCCTACACGCGCACGACCTACCTCGAGCGAGATTGCCGGGAAGCGGCCAATGTGTTTTGGACGATCACCGCCGCGCAACTTCAGAAGCTCGACACTGGAAAACTCTTTCAGCCGGCACCTGTCGATCCGGAGCAGGTGAAAAAGATCCTGCACTCGATCGTCATGCCAACGGCCGGGGCGAAGACGATGCCCGCGGAGCTCACCGTTTCCTATCCTACGAAACAGGGCAACCGCACCACAGCCGAGTTGACGATTCTCGTGCCGCGTGCGCCGCTCATCGTGAAGGAAGTAGGAGGCACGAAGCTCTACAGCCTCGATGTCGTCGGGGAGGTGCTGAAGGACGACAAGCTCTTCGAAACCTATCGCTATCGTTTCGACTATCCAGCGGACACCAGGACCGATCAGCTCGCGGTCGTCGTCGACCGGCTCCTCCAGCCTGCGGACTATCAGGCCCGCATCAAGATCGCCGATTTGAACGGAACGAGCGAAGCCATTGTCGAGCGGCGAATCACAGTGCCCCAGGAAGCGGGCTCGCCGGAGAAACGCCTGAAGGAGAAGGAGTCGACGGCGACGCTGACGGCGATCCAGGAGAAGATCGAATCGCACGCGCCGTCGCTGCGCATCCTGCCGCTGCCGGACGAATTGCTGAGCGGAACGCAGCACATCGAGACGGACGTCGAAGGCAACGGCATCAGCGTCGTCGAGTTCTACCTCGATGGCCGCAAGGTGATGAGCAAACGCCAGCCGCCATACGCGCTCGATCTCGACCTCGGCAGCGTGCCGCAGGTCCATCGAGTGCGCGTGCTCGCGCTCAATGACAAGGGAGAAATGATCGCCGGCGACGACGCGGTCGTGAACAGCGGCAACGACCCGTTCCGCGTGCGCATCGTTTCGCCGCGCATCGCCCGCAAGCTGCACGGCCCAACGCGAGTGGAGATGGCGGTCAACGTTCCGGAAGGCAAGCAGCTCGACAAGCTGGAGCTCTTCCTCAACGACACACGCGTGGCTACGCTCTACGGCCCACCGTACACGCAAGTCGTCGATGTCCCCGAAAGCGAAGGCATCATCTACTTCCGCGCCGTCGCCTCGCTCAAGGACGTCGCCGAGCAGCCGCCGATCGAAGATGTGGTGATGTTCAACACGCCGCAATTCAGCGAAGAGGTCAACGTCCACCTCGTCGAGCTGCCGACGACGGTTCTTCGCGACGGCCACACGGTGAACGACCTGCAGCAGACCGCATTCACAGTGCTCGACGACGGCAAGCCGGTAAAGGTGGCGAAATTCGAGCACGTGACGAATCTTCCGCTCTCCATCGGCCTGGCCATCGACACCTCGGGGTCGATGCAGCCGCGCATGGCTGAAGCGCAAAAAGCTGCATCGCAATTCTTCAGCAACACGCTGCGCAAAGGCGACCGCGCGTTCCTCGTCTCCTTCGATTCGCAGCCGCGCCTGGAACAACGCTGGTCGCCGAATCTCGCCGAGGTCAATGCCGGACTGGGGAAATTGCGCGCCGATGAATCGACCGCGCTCTTCGACGCCATCGTCTACTCGCTCTACAACTTCGCCGGCGTGCACGGACAAAAAGCGCTCGTCGTAATCACGGATGGCAAGGACACCGCCTCGAAATTCTCATTCGATCAGGCGATCGAATACGCGCGCCGCGCCGCGGTCCCCATCTACGGAATCGGCATCGGCATCAAGCCCACGGAAGTCGACATCCGCTACAAATTCAGCCGCTTCAGCAGCGAAACCGGCGGCAACGTCTATTACATCGATCGCGCCGAGGATCTGAACCGCATCTACACCGACATCCAAAACGAGCTGCGCTCCCAATACATCCTCGGCATCTACCCACCCGAAGGCGTCAAGCCAGGATCGAAATGGCACGAGATCAATGTGCTGGTGAGCGAGGGAAAGACGAAAACGTTGAGAGGGTATTACCCGTAGGTTGCGCTTATTTCCGGGAGACTGACTCTTCATAAGTCAACGTCTCAGCTACGCGGAACTCATCCCGTAAGGCTTGAAGTCTCTCCTCGTACGCAGCGAATACACCCCGACGCTTCAAATCGTCAGGGACGCTCGCCAGGTATGATTCCAAGTCCTGAATCTCCGCGGCAAGGTTACCCTCGCATCGTCGCAACAAGTCACTCATCGAAGCCGCCCGTCGTAGTCCACACTCGACCCTTTGGAACTTCCAGCCTGGTTTGGCCAAACCATTTCGTCCAATACCGTATCGCACCGACCGTCACATGTTCGTAGGAAGGATGTTCTCGCGGTAGCACGGGTATCGCATAAGCATCACAATCGTAAGCAAACTTCATACGAGAACCCCTCAACAGGAGCATCACAGGGTTATCACCTGAGAAGGTCTCGTACTCATCGTTGGATATGGGAACCTCGACAGCCAAGTCCAGATCATGAGGCTCAGGGTCTGCCGTCGTATAGCTTCCATCGAGCAATTGTCGTGCTGATTTCGGAAGGCCTGCAAGAAGCAGATCTCGACGATGGCGGTTCCAGCCTGCGTAGATCGCCTGACGAATCGGCCCTCTGTTCACGAACCGATCTTCGAAGAGCTGGCGGATCGGCGCATAGTCCCCATCTGGAAGCAACCCGTTGGAGTCGAATTCCGGCAAGACCTGCTGGGGCGCATCCGGGAAGTCATCCAAGCTTGGCATTGAAGTAATTATGACAGATTCGGATGCGCATCCAACGGCGTGGAGCACTAAGAGCTAACCGACTCCTTCCGCTCCTGCGCGGCCTTCTCCCTCTCCGCCGCCCGTTCCGCGCGGCGTTCGTTTGCTTCGTTCTTGAGCCGGTCGCCGATCGTGCAGCCGGTCAGCGTTGTGGCCAGGCCGCCCTCGGCGGTTTCGCGCAGGCCGCGCGGGAGGGCACGGCCGATGCGGACCATCGCTTCGACGATCTCGTCCATCGGGATGACGGATTCGACGCCGGCGAGGGCGAGCTGTGCGGCCGTCATTCCGTGAACGGCGAAGAGCGCGTTGCGTTTGACGCACGGGACTTCAACGAGTCCGCCAACCGGATCGCAGACCAGGCCGAGCGTGTTCTTGAGCGCGATCGCGGCGGAGTGGATCGACTGCCGCGTGCTGCCGCCCATCATGTAGGCGACGGCTGCTGCTCCCATGGCCGAGGCGACGCCGACTTCGTTCTGGCAACCGCCAGCGGCGCCGGAGATGTTCGCGGAGAGCGCGATGATCGAGCCGACGCCGCCGGCGACGACGAGCGCGCGCACCGTTCGCTCCGGATCGATGTGGCGCTCTTCCTCCAGCGCCAGCAGCATGCCGGGGACGACGCCGCCCGCGCCTGCCGTCGGCGCGGCGACGATCACGCCCATCCGCGAGTTCTCGCCCATCACGGACAGAGCGTAGATCTCGGCCTTGACCGTGAGCGGATCCATGAAGGTCTTGCCGGCGAGGAAGGCATCGTTGAGCAGCTTCCCTTCGTTGCCGACGAGTTTCCCCATCGACGTTCCGCCACCCTTGCCGCGTTCGACGCAATCGCGCATGACCGCGCGCCGCCGCCGCAACGCTTCGAGGATCTGATCGCCGGGAACGGCGTGCTCCTGTTCGTCACTCTCAAGAAAGACGTCCGCAAGGTCGCGTCCGCCAGCGATTTTTTCGAGGTGGGCAAAGCTTTCGATCATGGGGAGCAGAACGCGGCTCGAAGCGCCGCGTATTCGCGTACATTTCGTTCAGATGCGCACAAGCTGGGGAAGCCGGTCGAAATCCCGATCGCGGGAGTGAAGAACTAGACCGTGCTGCACTACCAGCGCGGCAATCCAAATGTCATTCGTAGGGATCGGAGTCCCCTGGTTCCGAAGCTGGCGATACAGAGCGCCATAGTGATGCGTCGTCTGATCATCGGCAAAAAGAGTCTTCACCCCGTCCTTCAGGAGGAAGCGTTGCAGCGTTCGCTCGTTATCTGCCTGTTGGTTTCCGAGTGCGAACCCGCCTCGCAACTCAGCAAGCACAATGAAAGGAAGCATGACGATCTCGGCT